>JADHNJ010000084.1 GCA_016779565.1 Pseudomonadales bacterium | reverse complement strand
AAAGCATTGGTGGCTACCGCCCAAGCTCGAACACCAGGCCTATCTTGGCGAATCAACGCCTCACCCAAGGTTCCTTTTAATTCTTGGTCTGGATCAGGCGCGATGATTTCTAAATATTGCTTATCGCCAAGGGCAAGCAGTGCATTGCGCGTGCCAGCGCCTGGATGGGATCCCCCAGGCTCCGCTCGGACGCCCGTTAAAGTTTGTAATGCAGCGATCCCTGAATCTAAATCTGGAACACCATACATAATGTGATCTAGTTGAAACATTCAGACCACTCCTTGCCCCGCGGACCCACTGACTCACCCATATACTGACACACACGGCCCTTTCTTACGCAATTGGCGCTTGCTCACCACCAAGTTATGTACAACCCTGTAAGGATCAAACTCACCGCTATCGCCGCCAAGTTAAAACTCCGACTGGTCTCAAAACGAATCCCCGACAGATCTATTGCTTCATCGGCCTGAGGCATGGAGCGTCTTAATGAAACCAAGACCGCTAGCATCACACAGGCAACAAATACCCATCCCACTCGATCGATAAAGGGTAATGCTGGCCATCCTAACTTCAGGGCAAACGATAATATGGCTGAGCCTAACGCCGCCGCCAAGGCCGCATTGGCCGTGGTCCTAGGCCAGAACATTCCAAGCAGAAAAATTGCCACAATACCGGGTGTAAAAAAGCCTGTGAACTCCTGAATGTATTGAAAGGCCTGATCAAAATTACCTAAAAGCGGACGAGCGCAGATCATCGCTAACAGCATCGCAACAACTGCCACGGCCCGCCCGACCCGAACCAAATGACGCTGATCTCTTGCAGGGACCATTGCGCTATATAAATCTAAGGTAAATATCGTCGAGATACTGTTCGCCATCGAGGCTAAGGACGACAAGATAGCGGCAATCAGCGCTGCGAACACCAATCCTTTAATACCCGCCGGCAGCATGGTCATCGCTGTCGGGTACGCTTGATCCGGCTGGGTAAGGTCGGCATTTAGAACAAACATTGCTATCCCTGGCAGCACCACAATCAGCGGCATGAGGAGCTTTAGAAATGCAGCGAAAACGATGCCCTTCTGGGCCTCATCTAAACTTTTGGCTGCCAGAGCGCGTTGGATTATGTACTGGTTAAAGCCCCAATAGGACAAATTCATAATCCACATCCCACCAATTAACACCGACAAGCCTGGCAGGCTCATATACTGTGGATGGTCGGCGGCAAGGATCATGTCAAATTTTTCCGGTGCCGCAGCCAATAACCCAAGCCAGCCAGCCCAAGGACCAGCGCCTTCAGCAATGGCGTCGAGCAAGATCCAAGAAACCATCAAGCCACCTGCAACCAACAACACGACTTGCAAGATATCGGTAAACGCGACGGCTTTTAGGCCACCATAAAGCGAGTAAGCAATCGCAAAAGTACCAATTAGCACCAGACCTAAATTGATCTCTAACCCTGTCACTGTATGAATCGTCAGCGCCCCTAACCAGAGAATCGCCGTTAAATTCACGAAAACGTACACCGCGAGCCAAAACACTGCGAGCACCAACCGGACTCTTCCATCAAAACGCTGCTCCAGAAATTGCGGCATTGTTCTAATGTTATTTGCTAAGAAAATGGGCAATAGGAATTTTCCCACTAGGATTAGCGTGATCGCAGCCATCCATTCGTATGAGGCGATTGCCAGTCCAATCACGTATCCAGAGCCGGACATACCGATTATCTGCTCGGCGGAGATATTCGCTGCCACGAGAGATGCCCCAACGGCCCACCAAGGCAACGCTTGGCTCGCCAAGAAATAATCTTGCGTGTTCTTATCTCGGCCGTCCTGTTCGCGAGAGACCCAATAAGCTGCCGCCAGCAGAAAGACGCCGTAGACGCAAATAATCGCGAGATCGATCGTTGCAAGCATTTTGTTTCCTTCTCAATTGGGTATCGACCATCACCCTAATTTGGGGATTGTTTGACGCATCTGTCTAACCTACGCGCGAAGACCACATTACCCGTTAGTACTTGGGTTTGGCGATCTGTCAAACGCTATCGCGTCACACCCTTTTCACGACCCAAGGCTAAAATAGTTGGCAACGGATTGCCTTTTATATCCGCCGCTTTGTTCAATAAACCCTCAGCGATCTGGCTTAAGGCCTCTTGACGCTGATTTGGAGCGTTTGCAACGCATTCGCTGGCACATCAACCAAGGCTGCCTGCCCTGCTACCATCAATTTGACTTTGATTGCAGTGGCTTGAGTGTTCAGCAATTGCACACTGAGCCATTCATCTTCACGGATCGTTGCTACTGCATGCAGCGCATCAGATGGTAGGTCCTTTGTATTCAATTGTGATGTTACAACCTGATCTCCTGGCCGGATCGTGCGACTAAATTGTGACAAAACATGAAATATCGGCGTGAAATAAACATCCCGAGTACTCAAATCGATCATGATCGGCGCGCCACAGAAATTGCCCACATGGTTCGGTCCACCCTTTGCATCTAAGACTGGATTCCAATCGATCCAGCCAGAGACCCAATGATTCAGACTACCAATGATGTTGCGAGCATAGCGGTGCACTGGCGTATACATTGGGTGATCCTCGCGCCGGGGCGCCCAGCTCGCTGTATACGCCCAATCAGTCGCATTCTTTTGCCACCAAAAATCATCGTTGTTGAACCAATTGGTCTCAGTGAACCCAATTGGATCCCCGATACCGCCGCCCGCAGGCTTGCCCAAATCATCAATCGTGCCCTCGGTATGAATCAAATCAAAAGCCGGGAATTTTTGATGCACGGCCTCTAGCACATCGCCATAAACATTGACCGTACTGGCATACCAATGAATTGCCGTGCCATAGACGTATTGCGCGACCTCGGGGTCACTCAATATGACATCCGTCCAGTGTTTCAACTGATCCCGATTTTGATCAAAGATAAGTAGCTTGATGTCACTCGCTTCAGCGACAAGCTTTGGACCGAGATGATCCCGCACAAACGCTGCTTGGGATTCAGGGGTGAAGTGCATACTCTCCCACTGACCGCTGTTACCCTCTGGTTCGTTCACCGGGGTCAAGCCCCAAATTGGAATCCCCACTTCTTGATAGGCCTCAAGAAACTTTACAAGATACGCTGCATACACCGCTTCATATCCTGTCTTAAGTCGACCGCCTGTGCCTTCGTAATTGGTTTCTTCAGTGCCCGGCCGGTAATAGTCACCAATATCTTTCATCCAGGGCGGCGCCGTCCAAGCCGAAGCAATGATATTGAGCCTACTATCGTCCTGACCTGCTTTTATCGACTGAGCTTCCTGAATCATCGGCAGAAGATCGTAGTATTCATCCAACACTTTGGGGTAGCGCCTTGTCGGGAATCCCTTAAGATCCTCAGCGATAGAGAAATACTTAAGCTCAAAGTCATCAGGCACCGGTGCATAGTCGTAGCGGCCCTCAACCGAAAAATCCGAAGCGCCAATCATCGTTCTGGCTAACGAAAAATTGGCACCCGAATCGGAGAACAAAGCCCGCATTACGCTAAGCCGCTCGTCCCTCGTTAGATGAGACAATACAAAAGCCGACGATTCAGTAAATGATGTCCCAATACCGGTGATGGTTTGTCGCCGGTTCGACAGATCAATTAAAAGTTCAGCGTTCGCTACCTCAGGCCAGCCTTCTGAAAATTGAATATTTGGGACTAGAGCTTGCTTAAGACCCGCAGCGCTGGTCACAAGCACTCGCTCGGTTGATAGCGCAGCCGAACCCGCCGCTAACCCCTTGTCAGAAAGTGTGATCCACGATAAACCCAGCAAGGTGAGCAGTAACACTTGATTGATACGCATATCATTCCCTAAAAATATCTTCCGCTGACAGTCTATGAAGGCCCTCAATGCCCGTCGATAATTCTAGGGATACCAAAGCAGGTGTGGTAGGTATTTGCGACTAAGCGGGTTGCAGTGAACCCTTTATTGCAATGCGCTTAACGAGCTGCGTCATCGGGGTCTAGAAGTGCTAGTTGGTCTCGCAAAGACCCCGGAAACTCCGTACCAATGATATAAACCACTTCATCCACCACCGACCCTTCGGCATGCAGGGTTCCGCGGGAAATTTCGAGCTTGTCGCCAGGCTCTAGGGCGTGCTTTGCGCCCGTCTCATCGATTAGATACGTCGAACCAGACACTACATAACCAGACACATCGAGATCGTGCCAGTGCACAGGCAGCTCAGGAGATGACTTTGATACATAGGTCGTTGGCCAGTGTCCGGTCTTAGCCAAGTCTGCGTAGATTTGCGATCGATTAGAGAAGAATTTTTTATGGACGCTTAAAGCCATATCGACCCCTTTAAATGAAGTAAAAATCCGCGTGATTAACCCCGGCTAACCCACTAAGTGATACCCACCAAACTCTGATACATCTGGTCTTGATCGTCAAATGCTCGGCCACCCAGCAGCTGGCGATAAATTTTCTTGAGTCCCGCTGGTCTCGCAACCCGCGAAACGAGCGATCTCAACGCCGAGACAAAGCGATTCTGAGCGCAGCACATCCCAGTCATGATGTGAACTCAGAAATTTAGCAGTTTGTTTGCAGACGTCGAACCATTGACGGTATGCGATGTTGCTGGGGCCTCACGCCAGACTTCACCAAGGGGTAATCGAACCGAGAAATTTGATGACAACAAACAAGCGCAGCGCACAAGGCGTCCAAATACGCTTAGATGGCCCGCGGCCGTGATCTGCTGCCCCTGCTCGACAAACGCCTTACTGCCGACGATCCAGGCGAGTGCGGATGCGGTACTTATCAAGGTGATGGTCGGGCACCAGCCAGTCTGAGCACCGCGACGATTCAATAACACAGCCAACTGGGCGCGCCTCAATCGGTCGGCGGATATCCCCATACGATCAGCGAAGACCTTTTTGCACAGCGCATCACGTTTTAAAGTGCTCTAAGCACCGGGGTCAGTTACCGGTGTTCATAACGCTGACTAATTTGATAATGGTTATCATTATTTTTAGACTGCTTGTTTTAAATAAACGTGCAGGCTGCAACCATGAAAATTCTCAGAACACCGGACCACTGCTTCGCTAACCTAGCAGATTATCCTTTCCAGCCGCACTACACCGAGATTCAAACAGAAGATGGGTCGTCAATGCGAATCCATCACAT
>JADHNJ010000083.1 GCA_016779565.1 Pseudomonadales bacterium | reverse complement strand
CCCAGCGGACTGCAACCGAATGGTTGTGGATCTACAATAATGAACGGCCCAACATGGCCAACGGAGGGATCACCCCGATCCAGAAACTAGCAGCGTAAAACTCTACGAGTAGCTCCAGCTAAAAATGGGGGGATTACAATACCTTGAGAAGGCGACACATCATGCGTACCGGAAAGGCTTCGCGACACCGTTCAATCATCTGGTACTTCACCTCGATTCCTTGGCGAAGAACGTTGCCGCTTCTACTAAAAAATCCCGTTCTTTCTTAACTCTGGCTAATTCTCGTTTGAGAGCTGCCATCTCTTCATCTCTGGGATTACCTTTTCCTGGAAACGGCATGGTCCCGTTGTCTCGCATTTCTCGTCGCCATCGACCAATCATGCCTGCATTGATGCCGAGTTCTTCAGCAACTTGTTTAATTGTCACGCCTGGCTCAATAGCGAGTGCGACAGCCTCCCTTTTAAATTCTTCTGAGTGTTGCCTTCTTCGTTGCATTGGATACCTCCCAGGTCATTATCGACCTTTTTAGATGTATCCGTGAAATCAGGGTAAAACCAATATAGGTGACGGTCGCGATCGGCCAGAGCTTGGATTCGAGAGCTAATTCGCCAGGTTTTCGATCACTCATCTCATGTGTAGAACAGCCATTGGGGGAATTCTGACAACACCCACGGAGGGCGATACTTTTCCGAATGTAGGAAAAGGGTGTTTATTCTTACTCATATAGACGCCCCTTTATTCAACTTGATCAACATCGACTATCAGAGTGGGTTGTGACCTTGGACTAACATCCTCATATCCGCTACTGGTTAACGCACTAAGATCTGTCCGTTCGGGGTAACCACTATCTAACCTCAGGCGCTCTACTCTATGTAAGAACTCGTGGGCTTCCCGGTCTCTGTCTTACCGCTCCGATATTCGATCGATCAAGCTGTCAAACTTTGTTCCTTCATACGTTTACACTGCTACGGCTACGCCGCCGCCTGGTTCAGCGACTCCCAGACGAAGCCAATCATCTCCCTGGCGCAGGCCACTTTGACCTTGTTCGGATGCTTGCCAGCATCAAGCAGCCGATGGCCTTTCTTGTTGATCCGCTTCAAGCATCGGTCAGCGATGGCGATGTATTCTGCATCTGTATCCCTTCGCCGAACCTTGATGTCTCTGCTGATCACTGGCGATCGATAAGCGCGCTGGTTTGCCTCGATGAAGGCAGTGCGCAGATAGCGATTCCCCTCCCGTGTGATACCAAAGCGATGGTGGTTTCCACCTGAAGAGTATTCGCGGATATCCATCCCAACCCAGGCGGTCAATTGGCGTGGATGCGGGAACCGTTTGATATCACCGATCTCCGTGATGATGGTCAATGCAAACAGGTTCTTGATGCCCTTGTAGCAAGTCAGTGCCGAAACCGGTCCCCGGTATTCCGGACGAGCGGCCATGGCATCGATCTCCTGTGTATAGATTGCCAGGACCTCGTCCAGCGCCTTGATCTGCTGGAGCAACAGCTGCAGATTGATCTTAAGTGAGCCGTCGCACTCTTCGATGGTACGGTCGAGCCAGCAGTAGTGGTGTTTGGTCCAGTGAGTCCGGGTTTTGTTTTCAGACCGGTAGTGAAGCCCATGACGTCGAAGCAGTGATTGTAGATGTCGACGCACATCGCCGAGCCGCTGCATCGTGTGTTGCCTTGACCTCAACAGGTCACGATCCTGCTCTGTCGTTGCGTCTGGCGGTTCAACAATAGTCAACAGCGCTTTCGCATGGAACTGCGCCAGATCGAGCGCATCGATGCGATCTGTCTTCACTGATTTCTTACCGCCTTTACGGGGGACACTACCTGGTGCAATCACATCGCAGCGATAACCCGCTTCAGTAAGATCCCGCTGCAGGCAGAAACCGATGTAAGAAGCCTCGTAACAGATAATGAGGTGATAATCTTTGAAGCTGGACTGAAGCTTCTCGAGCTGTCGAACAAGGCCTTTCAGCGTAGGTCTGCATTTAAAACCGATGGTCTCACCGGTTTGCTGATCAAAAGCAGCCCCGTGGTATTGGGTATCATCGACATCCAGGCCGACATAAATTACGTTCTCGTTCATAGACGCCTCCGTCTTTATATAGCTGTGGCACAACGTACCACGTAGAGGTATCCATCATTGATGGTAGCCCTCGGTTAAGAGGGGGCGTCTATATCTTCTAACCGCTGTCGCTCGGATCCTGTGGCAAGGTGCCCGCCGGTACCACCGTCATGTTGGGGACGCCCGATGGCGTAAGCTTTCAGATGCCAAACATTTGGATGCCCTGGGTCTATCTGCGAGTGGGGGATGAAGTGCTGACCTACGCGACGAACTTGGGTTATTTGAAAACTAAGATACGTTAGTAAGCACAACTGTTCTGGGAGTTTCCTGCGATTAGTTTTGATTCAAACTAATATTTTGTTCCAAAAAAAGGACACTCCGTATATTCTGGTAGCCTAATACTGATCTGAAACTTAGTCTTTTGCGTAACGGATTACACATACTAAAAAAGCTTCCAACGGAGGGGGATATGAAGTTTGCTTTTCGAGGCATGATCGCTTTAGTTGCGATTTGCTCTAATCTGGTGCTTGCACAAGACTTGCCTATTATTGGCATATCAACTATTAAAGAGACGGTTAATGACCGATATAGAGACGCCAAGGGTGAAAATTTTCAGGCTATGCTTGAAACCCAAATGGCAAAAGTAGGTCGCTTCAAAATAATGGAGCGGGCCCGAGTCGATGAAATTCTTGCCGAGCAGGGCTTAAACAATGAAGTGGGCGATGGTCAAACTGCAGGCGGCGGATTTAACGTTGCGGGTGTTGACTACCTCGTATACGGAACGGTAACCAAACTTGGTCAACGCAAATCGGGCATGGCTACTGGGCAGTTTGCAACTGCAAGCTTGATTACTGAAATGAGCGTTGACATCAAAGTAGTTGATGCTTCTACCGGGGAAATTAGAAAAGCCGAGACTGCCGACGCTATGATTAAGTCTGCAGGTGGTATGTCTACCGGACAATTTGCCACGCTCAACGGTTCAGGTGATCCACTCTCTGACGTACAGAGAATGGCCGCTAAAAAAGTAGCCTCGTTGATTGCTACGAGTATCTTCCCGATCGAGGTTATTAAACCCGGAAGCGTTGTTTATCTGAATTACGGCTCATCAATCCTAGATGCAGGTGACGTTCTAGATATTTACGAACCGGGTGAAGAACTGATTGATGAAGCCACGGGATTGAACTTGGGATCAGAGGAAATCTATCTAGGTAAACTGGAAGTAACGCAGTCCACTGAAAAGTTTTCAAAGGCTAAATTGATTGAGGGCGAGCCACCGCGAAAAGGTGCTCTGGCCCGAATAAATACGAAAGCGAGTGAGTCTGCTAGCAGCCGAGGCAAGGCGAGCACCGAGAAAAGAGGAAGAAAAATATGATCGCAAAAATTCTTAAAGTGTTGGCGGGGACACTGCTAGCCTGTAGCACCGTTTTTGCCGCGAGTAACAAGCCCATCGTTGGGGTTGGGCAGTTTGAGAGCTCATTTAACGACTACGATACTCGTAATATACAGACGGCAATAGAAACCGCGCTCTCTAAAACTGGCAAATTTACCCTAATGGAACGAGGCCGAATGGATCAGCTACTCGCTGAACAAAGCTTATCTGTTGAGGGAATGGTAGGTGACGGCGCTTCAGCATACGGTGGTTTTGCAGGTGTTGATTATCTGATATACGGACGCGTAACGCAGCTAGGTCTTGAGGCGAAGAACTTGCTTATCATGAGTGAGTGCGAAGCAAAATTCGGCTTAGATATCCGTGTGGTAGACGTCACTACAGGTGAAATCCGTTTAAGCGAGAACATTTCAGAGAAAGACGGCGTCAATACAGCCGACAGTGAATCTGACCCGTGTAGGGGGATTACTATCTCGGCTTTTGATAATTTGACCGCAAATGCATCGAGAAATTTGGCTGAGAAACTCACGCAGAGTTTATTTCCAGTCAAAATAGCGAAAGTATCAGGTGATCAAGTTTATCTTAACTACGGCGCGGGATTCCTTGGTGCCGATGAAGTGCTGAAGGTAGTTACTTTGGGTGAGGGCTTTGAGGATCCAGACACTGGTGAAATTTTGGGCGCTGAGGAGGAACTCGTTGGGTTGGTTCAGGTTAAAACGCTGAAACCAAGTTTTTCGATAGCCGAAATAATCATGCAAAATGCGCCCCTATCTGAAGGCGACGTGGCTAATCGAATTTCGAAAAAGGCTCAGAAAAACATGTCAAAGTTCGTGAAAAACTGTGGTAAGGCGCAGGAAAAGGCGCAAAACGCTTGCAAGAAAGAAGGCAGTAAATGCGACAAAGCGGAGGCTGCAGCTGAGTCTGCTTGCGTATTAGAGTGAACTCTTAAATGCAACTTTTCAAAATCCCAGCCGTGATTAGCGGTTGGGCTTTTTTGTATCTGGGGTTTTACCCCGTTTCCACGGACGGTTCAGTAAAGCGTAATCGGTCTCCCGTACGCCGTTCAAGTTGTCTTTCTTTGAGCGGATTGTAGAACCGCTCGATGTAGTCAAACACATCGCTGCGAGCTTCTGCCCTTGTTTCATACCTTCGTCGCCTAATTCGCTCTCGCTTAAGCTGACCGAAGAAGCCTTCAGCTGACGCATTGTCAGCATAACTGCCGACAGCGCTCATTGAACAGGTAATGTTATGTCCCTTCAGAAACTGCTGGTACTCTGCGCTCGTAAACTGTGTGCCGCGATCTGAATGAAGGATGACAGGTTCTCTACCTTCTCGTTGCCATAAAGCCATCAGAACTGCCTGGATGACAACCTCACGGGTTTGTCTGACACTCATGGACCAGCCCACGATACCGCCCCAGTACAAATCCTTGACGATACAGAGGTAAAGGTTGTCTTCGCCTGTTTTGATATAGGTGATGTCAGTCATCCATTTCTGGTTGGGCCGTGTCGCTTCGAAGTCGCGCTCTAGCTCATTGGCAATACCCAGCGGTCTCATTGCGCTTTTCTTTCGACGCCATTGCCGTTTCTGCGGAATGCCTTGTATATCCTGTTGCTTCATCAATCTGGCTACCCGATTCTTACTGCAGACGAAGCCTTCATCACGAAGCTCATCAAAGATGCGAGGCGCGCCCATGACGCCGTCACTCAACTCATGTATCTCTTCGATCCGGGTTAACAGGGATTCATCGGCAAGCTGAAGAGCGCTTGGTTTACGCTCTAGCCAGTCATAGAAGCCACTTGGAGATACCTTAAGAAGGCGACACATCATGCGTACCGGAAAGGCTTCG
>JADHNJ010000034.1 GCA_016779565.1 Pseudomonadales bacterium | reverse complement strand
TGGATCTTTGTATGGGGCTTTATGCGGTCTCTTATGCAAAAGCCCGTAGTTTTCTGAAAAGCGGGTAGTGGTTGCCCATAAGTGGTCACCAAAAAGAAACGGTTCGAAGGGCTTAATGCCATCGATAGGAAGGGGCGCGACCAAAGTATCGGGTCGGGGCTCAAAGAAGAAGGGAATCGAGTATCGATCTTGATCGGTGGGGCCAACGCCATGGGGGGTTGCCTTGATTAGACCGCCAGTCCAGCGCTCTAGCAGCCCGCCAAAATTGACGGCAAAATTATTCGCAGTGAGGGGTACATCAATCCATTGACCTGCTTTCGTTTCTGCCTGGAGACCGCTAGCGCCTTGAAATGCGCCCAATATGGTCAGCAAACCAGAATCAACGTGAGTCCCCCGAGTTTGTTTTAGCGCATCTGATATTGGCAAATGCTGCCGTGGGATATACCGCAGCAGACGTAGGGTTGAAATACCATCTCTAAAAGCCTCTGCAAAGATCGACTCTGGAATACCAAGTCCTCGAGACAGTGCAGCAAGAATTTGGGTGCCGGCTTGTTCCATACTCAGATAATACGCCTGTGCGGTTGCTAAGAATCCTGGAATGTCTTCCTCACTAGGGAGGGGGGTCAATTGATAGAGCAGATCGTCATCAGCATCGGGTAGGGTTCTTACGATATCTGGACCAATTTCATAACCTGCGCGGCTCAGGGTTTTGCCAGAATGAAGCGGGAATAAACCACGGTACAAATTATCATTTGCAGGTTCGAAATTTTGTTTCCAAAGCTTTCGCTGTTTATCCTCGGGTAGATGAAACAACTGCAGCATTAAGGCTTGGGCTGCAGTATCTGTATGACTTGGGTCTGGTAGGCCCCGAATAGTCATGAAGCCTGCGTCGACCGCTGCATCAAAAATCAGACGGTCGGTTGCCTGCCTTGATAGGCTTGGCGGGCCGTAAAGTGGCGCAATATCAATTTCCGGTATCTGCATCGGTCCTCTAGCTTGTTTGAGATCGGATCTGCTGCAGAAAGCCTACCATTTCTTTGGGCCTAATCAGACAGAGGCTCGATTGGTAGGCCATACAGGTTTAGGCCGCGTTTGTGGGTTACTGCTCAAAATTACCTCGGTAATGTGCGTGATGGAGTCTCGTCAAAACGCGCGCAGGGATCCGTAGTGACGGGCCAACCGCGCATGGGCGAGCCGAGCGTTATTGAGGCGCCAGAATATAACCCACATTAGGGGAAGCGCCTGACAGCACGGTTTGATAAACATTGCTGACGTCAGCAAAGCTATGGACCTCAATGTTCACCCAATCATCCACTGCCGCTAAAAAGCTCGCCGTGGCATCGGAAATGCGTTGTTGGTAGACCTCCGCGCCTAACTCCTCATGTCGTTTGATGATCTGTGTTGGCGCAAAAAACATCTCTGGTTTGGGGCCGGGCAGCTCATCGACGCTGGCATCCTGTCGTGACGACCAGTGTGTAATTCCCACACCGCAACTATTTTTTAATTGATCTTTAAGGTGATGGTGAACCGCTGACAGCACTTGCCGATTACCCGCCATATCTACATAAACGCTGTCGCTAAGCGTCAGCGAACTGACATTGTCATAGGTAACAACATCATCATAAAGGTTAAGGCCCGACACAAATTCGACATTTTGAGCAGAGGTTAAACCGACGATTTTTATGCCCGGTCTTTGTTTGAGCATAAAAGCCATGCCGAAGGCGGTTTTACTTGAAGCGCTGCCAAGGATGACGGTATCAGCCCCAAAAAACGCCTTATCCGCAAAGTAATCGTCAAGGACAAAAGATGTGGTAAATAGAGGTCTATACAGCATGTAATGGTTGAAAAAGTCAGGATCAAAGCCATTTTCTGGGGTCATGAGCGAATAGCTGTTGTACACCACCGGGAGTTCAGCGCGATGGGCAGAAGCGTCGGTAAATCCGCGACCAGAAATTTTCTCAGGTTTTACTAATAGTTCAGTGGCCATAGGGAAGTAGCCGTAATATTGCGCACCGGGCTGAATTTCCGGGTGCTCGCTTGCGGCCACTGTGCCGATGCCCCACACGGGGATCTTGCCCCATGCTCCGTCAGCAGGAAAGAACTGCCAGTAACCGATCATATCGCCCGCAACACCATAGGTAATGTTGTTGGCAGTCAGTGCAAATTTATCTACCTTAAGCAAGACTTCACCGGCAGAGGGGGTGCTGGCGGGTGCTTCAGAGAGTTGAGTTTGAGAAAGGTCCTTTCTGTTGACTAAGAATTGGCTCGGCATATCGGCTCCAAAAATCATGGCGTTGAATGAATGGCGTTATGAATAATCTCCTTTTGCCCTGTCTGAGTATACCGGACCTTGGGTTGCCGATGACTTCTTGGGCACAATTTGCGATGGCTAAAAGGCGTTAATGATGATTGCAATCGAATCTGCAGGGGCATAGGCTAATTTTGATTTGATAGTGAATGATGCGGCTTATAGCAGCGAGTAGGGGAACAAGTTTCTTAGTAAGAGTAAAGGATAGGTATGAATATATTACGGACAATGATTTTCTTGGGACTCAGTCTGGTGCAGGGCGTGGCGCTGGCCAATGAGTGTCGTATATCAAAATGGGGCGCTGATGACGAAATTGGCGGGGCCAACTATGTGACACCCGAACAGACACTGGCTGCAGCCCAGTTGGTTAAAAAGGGCCAGTCACACCCCCTTGGCATCGTGGTTGAAACGGGTATGCCCGCTTACCCACCTCGATATGTTCAGTTGCAAGTGGTTCAGCCGGGACAGCAATTTGATTTTGACTCGAGTAAAACCTATGGCTGGGCGGTCTCATCTAATGATGATTTGGTGCAGATGTGGCTCGGCGTTGGCCCTCAGCTGGATGGTCTTGGCCACATGGGAGAAGCAGGGAAATTCTATAATTGCCAAGAAGGGTCAGAGTTTTCTGACATTACGGGTCTGACCAAGTTTGGTACTCACCAGATACCGCCGATGATCGGTCGCGGCGTGTTAATTGATATGGCCAAGCATTTTGGCGTAACGTCTTTAGCGGCTGGTCAGGGATTTGGCTCTAAAGACATTAAAGCCGCCATGAAAGCACAAGATGTGAAAATCGGTGAAGGTGACGTTGTGCTTTTTCATACCGGTTACACGGACGCAACCTTAAAGTCTGACCCAGAGCTTTGGGGAGCGAGTATCCCTGGGATTACCAACGAAGCGGCAGTTTTTCTGGCAGGGTTTAACCCCATGGCAGTAGGTGCTGATACGTGGGGTGTGGAAGTTGTCCCTGCAATTGATGGCGACAAACTGTTTTATGGCCATGTCACCTTTCTTGCACATAATGGCATTTACGTGCTTGAGACAATGAATACAGGGCGGTTAGCGAAAGAATCGGTCTCAGAATTTATGTTTGTGCTAGGTCAGGCGCGCATAAAAGGCACGGTACAAATGGTGATAAACCCGGTCGCTATGTGGTAGCGCAGGTCTATCTGAGTCAGTTTTTATTGCTGCGTTAACTATAGAGGCTGGCTCTGGCTCAGACCAGTGCTACAGGCGTTTTAAGGCCCTCGGTAGATTGTTGAAGCCTTAATCGTAGCGATGCAGCTGGAGGCGCTCCCGGCGGGACGTTTTTGCAAAGGAAGATAGTTGTGCAAAGGAAGAAATTTGTGCAAAGGAAGATAAAAGTTGGCTAGTGTCGCTAATCCAATGGATGATATTTCGGTCAGGCAACTGAGATTTGATTTTTCTAAAATCGAGACCGAGCAATTCGTCTGGAGCCAGAGCAATCCGGAGTTTGCAATTTTTATCAATGCCTTGGGTATTCATGTGCCTTTCTTTGAGCGATTTTTGGTGCAAGTGATGCGGCGCTACCGAGATCGCATAAGAGACCCCGAGTTGCTTGAGGACGTACAAAGAATTATCGGTCAAGAAAGTCATCATGCGTTTAATTTCGTTCAGTGGAATCAAGCCATGGCCCGGCGGTACCCCAAAGTTTCGGTCTTAGCCGAAGAAGCCAAAGGATATTTTGAACGAGCGCTGAACGATAAAGATCAAAAATTTCAAATCGGCTTTACTGCTGGCTATGAAACATTCACCTTCTTAGCCGGGATGATTATCTTAGACCGCTATGAAGCTTTCATGGGGCGGGCAGATCCGGTCATGAGAGCACTTTGGGTTTGGCATCAGGTCGAAGAAGTTGAGCACGGCGCTGTCGCCTTCGACTTTTTCAAGGCTTTTTATGCTGAACAAGAGATGTACCGCAAATACATGGTCGTTCGAGCTGGCTGCCATATCCTTTGGCAAACTTTTAAAGGATTTGCACATATCATCCGCATCGAGGGTTATTACCGGCGGCCGCTGAAAGCGCTCGCCGCTTGGCGTTTTTTTACTGGTTTTGCGTTAGATTTGGTCAAGGCAGCGTTACCAGTCTTTGCTGCTAGCTATCATCCCAAGCGGCACCCTATATGTAATGACGCGCAAAATAGCATAGCGGTGGGTTGGCGACGCTACACCCAAAGTGGTGCGAATGCACACTCGCTGGATGAGGTGGCCATGCAAAAGCTGAGATCAGAAATCTAGGAAACAGGGGTGACAGATGACCACTGACGCGCAAAAGCGGGATCGCCTTGTCTACCAAGTTATTGCCCATGGCTTATTGGTGCTACTGATTGGTTTGATTGCCGGAATCATGTTGATTTTCTCACTACTCGATGCCGTAACCCTTTGGCCGTTGCCGGTTTGGGAAGTCGCTATTCCTGGATCCACCAGAGGCTGGCAAGCGGCCCACGTCGGGGGAATTTTAAATGGTGTCATGATTGCCGGTGCGGCGTTGTTGATTCAGAAATTGCAACTACAAGCTCGCGCAGCGCTTTGGGCAGGGTGGGGTCTGATCGTTACGGGTTGGGCCAATACGGTGTTTTATTGGGCGGGCAATTTTTCCGAGAATCGTGGTCTGTCAGTGGGCGCAACGCCCTTCGGTAACGGCGATTTCTTTGGCGCGATCGCTTTTTTAGGCGGTGGCGCGGGTATGGTGTTTACGTTTGTCGCGGTCATTATTTTAATTCGGGCGGCATTTATCCAAGCTGCAGCGCTGAAGTAGCGTTTATGGCAACGTTTGTCTTGGCTGTCTCAGCTAACCAAAGGACCCAAACCCCAGAATCATCGCTTGATTAAGGGCACCCATGCAGGAGCTGAAGCTTTGTAGTTTGGGGGCGCGCAACACCAGGCAGGGTACCTGTATCGGTATCTGCGCCTGTATAGGTATCAGCATCTGTAGCTGTATTAGCTTCAACTCAAAAGTGTTTCTTCGATCAATGTCGATTGGCAGTGTGTGCATTGAACTACCTTTTGCCGCTCCCCAAAGGATTGGCCAAAGTTGGTTAGCACTTTTGTCGTTTTAAGCCTTCGATGAAAAACCAAGAAACATGCCAAATGACGCGTAGGCCAAATCCCTGAGTGCACCGTCCAAGGGTGATTGGGCGCTCGGCGCAGGTCTTGCTCGTGCACTGAAGTCCCATAGAGGCATTGGATCACCGCCGTCGGGCAGCGCCTGTCGATCGCCTGTCAGTAAGTCAGCGTGCTACTAGGGGAGCTTAAAGGTTGCAATTCTATCGCCGTGAGCACTCCCCATGTAGAGGGTGTCCCCTACTCGAGTAGCGACAGTGGTATAGCCCATGGGCTCGCCTTTGTGATCGAGGATGACTTCGGTCGCCAGATTCTCTGGGTTCACCCGAAGAATTTGAAAAGGCAGTAGGCAAGCAGCCTCTTCAACGCCTTCGCAAGTCTCCGTCAACGGGTTTTGCTGATGAGAGGCTACCCACAACCAACCTTCATCATCTCGAGTAATATTATCCGGCTGACGAACGCTAAATTCGCCGATCTTGCGTTCCGTTGCGAGATCGATTGCGAGGGTTTTATTGCCCATGTAGATGTTGACATAGGCGGTCGATTCGTCCGCCGATAAAGCGATGCCATTAGGCATGAGTTCTGTTGATTCCCCCAACTTGTAAAACCCCTCTCCTTGGGTATAGCGCCAGACCCAACCGGTGGCAACGCCTGTGGTGAGTTTAAGTGTGATCATCGCGATAGAGCTCTGTTTATCCCACATGTGCGTAACTAAAAAATCGCCGTTCCGAAAACCAGACACATCGTTGATAAATGGCTCTCCTGGCGGAATCGCGCAACCTCGCCATTGGGCGAGCCAGCGATCTTGTTGTTGCACTAATTCAAACATTTCAACCGCCTCTCTGCCGCCATGATTGACGACAAAAAGTCGATGTCGGCCTTCGTTGTCGGTGACGATATCAATGCCGTGAGGACTGAATAGGGCGTCATCGGGTGGTTGACAACCCTGCACTCCCCAGCTTTCTTCCGATGGATCGTAGTTAACAAGGAGGGGTTCTATAAGTGCTTTTTTGGTATGAAAAGTGACTAATTGACCGGGGGTGTCGAGCATAAATTCGCCCATTTCACTGATTAACAAATGTTCACCATCCGGGAGCGGAACAATATCTTCTGGGTTGGTAAAACCGCAATAGGTCGAGATAGCCTGTGCAGTAGAACAGGCTTTAGAGGCAAAGGCATTGGCCGACGTCCGATTTTCGCCCGCGTCTGTCTGTATCGAGTCAAGGCTCGCCTGTTCATTGTCGCAACCAATCACGCTGATAACGAGCAACCCCATCGTGATAGAAGTGCAAAAGCGAGATTTAAGCAGGGTAAAGGCGCGCTGCAAGCCGTGTGAAATTAGGTTGAATTTTTGAGTCATGCACTGTCCTGATGTTTGGCTTTTGAAGGTCGGTTACGGGTTGCGCGATATTTTGAACTGAGCCCAAATAGGTGTCTTGATCCGCGGCGGTTAACCTTAGCGAAGCACCCTGTCTGATCACGCTGCTTGTTACATGCCTTGAATCATAGAGTTGATGCCTAGTGTGTGGTTTGACGGATGTAGCTTGGCGTCATCTCTTGGGCTATGAGGATCCGCCCGCTGGCCGCACCAAATCGCTCAAACCCTGCGAGGATAAAATTTCGATCCAGTAGCCATCTGGGTCCTTGATAAACGCCAATCCTTTCATTGCGCCATCGTCGGGTTTTTTTACATAGTCAACACCGAGACGATCAAAACGCTCGCAGGCGGCATAAACATCTGGAACTGAAATACCGATGTGACCAAAACCTCGGGGCTCTTCATTGCCGCTGTGATAATGCTGGTTGGGCTCTGATTCGGTTCCCCAGTTATGGGTCAGCTCTAACAGTGCGGGTTGATCAAATAACCAAATGGCGCGTGCTTTTGGATCCTCTGGTGGGCGAGTTTCCGAATATCCCAAGAAATACAGACTGAACGACATATCCGGGAAATCGAATTGATCCAGGAGTGACATCCCCAAGACCTGTTGATAAAACGGTAGCGACAATGCTGGGTCTTTGATTCGGAGCATAGTTTGATTGAGAACGAAGCCGCTGGTGCTCATGTTTAGATCCTCTTTTGTGTAGTAAGACTAACCGAGTCGGACGCTTTGGGGCAGTCAAAGGCCAAACTGGATTCCCGTGAGTATAGGTCACCTCCAGAGTAGCATGTGTGCCAACAACGTTAGACAGGCCAAGGCAGGCAGGCGTTACCAATCATGAGCTGCCGGTCTCGGTTGTGATCTGTGCTCGGTACCAGGGTCCCACTTTGCATGTGAGCGCCGCATAAGGATATTGGTTTGCCGTCCGGATGACAGGCAGAGGGTCTCAGGAGCATTTGCAGGAAGGCTGATTTAAGGCGGCCTTTTAATAAGCTTTACACCGGTGCCTGTCTGGGTAAAGCCGGTTCTCGTGGGCTGGGAAGTCGATCATAGAGCTCGGAGATCAAGTCTTGTTTTAAGCTTTGATAAGCCGGGTCCGCCCATCGGTTGATGAGCTGGTCAGGATCTTCATTAAGGTTATACAGTTCGCCCTCGGTGCCCTCGTACAAGTGACTGGGTTCGTAGGTTGTGATGAGCCAGCCATGTGCGTGGTAAAGACTCTTTAAGTGCATGTCGATCGGGCCGTGCTGAGAGTCCCATTCCGTCAAGATGATGTCTCTTACTTGTTGGGACGCATCTTCGTCGCTGATCGGCAGGGTGTTTCCCTCGCAATAGCCCGGGGGCTCAATGTCTGCGATCGTGCAGAAGGTTTTTGCAAGATCAAGATGCCCCACGGGTGCTGTCACGATGGCGGCCGGCAAGTTGCGCGAAGGTGCGGGACGCCAAATCATCGGCAACCGCATGAGCGCGTCGATATGATAAGGGCCTTTAAACAATAAACCAAAATCCCCCTGTAACTCGCCATGATCGGTGGTAAATAGGATATCGGTATTGTCATCAAGACCATTGGCACCAAGCCACTCGATGACTCTGCCCACGGCGTCGTCGATCAATTCATTTTCGATATGCGTGTAGGCGTTGATCTCCTGAATCTGTGCCGGCGTCATTTCAGCTGGCACAAAATCTCGTGGCGACTCTAGGTTTGTCCACAGAGTCCCCTCATAGTATCCCCGCCAGTGTTTAGGTTTTTGGTCAAGCAACGCCAGCCGAGCCTCGTGGGTGTCACGATAGAGACGCGGTAGTGGCATATCTCGCCAATGATGACGGTGACGTTCGGACTCTGGTATGTCCCAAGGATGATGAGGGTCGGGGAAGCTCATCCAACAAAAAAAAGGCGCATCGGTACAGCCAGATAGCCAATCGATCGTTCTGTCAGCGACCCAATGAGTATGGTAGCGCTCAAGGGGCACGTCCATTGGCCAAATTTGGGGCGCACCAGTTGCACCGCTGGAAGCCGTGTTCTGGCCGCGTTCTGTGACCATTGGATAAAATGCTGATTTGTGCTCAGGAAATTGATTCATCCAATGGTCATAGTGTGAGTGGCCCTCAAAGAAATGATTGGCCAATTCCATGTGATCGAAACCGCGATGAGGACCGGTGTGTCCCATTGCTGCCATCCGGTTCTCAAAAAATTGATCGGGCGACCCAAGCCAAGGTTCAAAATGAGCCTTGCCCAATAGCGCGGTTCGATAACCGTGACTTTTTAGGTGATGAGCAATGGTGGGTTGATCCTCTGGCAGGCAAACGCCATTCATCCAGACGCCATGGGAGGCCACATGTTGACCGGTCATAATGGTCGCGCGCGCGGGCATGCAAACCACATTCTGGTTATGGGCTCGGAGGTAATTGATGCCGTTAGCTGCCAGCTGATCGATATGAGGTGTGCGAGCGATCAGACCGCCATTACAACCGATGGCATCAAAGCGCATTTGGTCGGTCGTGATCAGCAAGATATTTCGTTTTGATGAATCCATCGATCGTTGCCTCGGCTCTGGCAGGGCAATTGTTCGTTACGAACAAGACCTGGCAGCTTGTTGTGCGTTTTTAAGCATATCCGTGTCCGAGCATAAGGTAATCCGTCGAACCGAGGAAACCCTATTGCGAGATCTGCTAGCAAATGCCGGATGCGCCTTTGAATCTTGAATTTGAGCAAAGCTATCGGCGGTGCCCGAGTTGTCCCAAGCTTTGAGGGATTGAAGGTGGTCTTAGGCGCAGCTGGCTTTGCAAAGCGTGCCCGTTCGGATAGATTCAGAGGCTAAGGCTTTGTTGCATTGTCCTTCAAAATCAGGCGTCGATCTGCATTTTTAAGAATGACATTGAGGGCGCTCTGTTTGTCCTTATTTGAGTTGAAGGTTGAATTGCTCATAGCCATCACTGAAGGGAGCTAAGGAACGTTATGGTAAACCTAGAAGGAAAAGTCGCACTCATTACAGGCGGTACTCGAGGCATTGGCTTGGGAATTGCCGAGGCTTTTTTAGCAGCGGGCGCATCAGTTGCCATTAACGGTCGATCACCGGAAAAGGGCGCGGCGACGCTACATGGACTTTCAGCAGGGGACCGCGCTTGGTACGTTGGAGGTGACGTCAAGGTTCAGGCGGATGTGGAGGCTATGGTTGATGGCGTCGTCGCTCATTTTGGCGGGCTCGATATATTAGTCAATAATGCCGGGGGGTCTTCGGGCTTCGCGCCGATTCATGAACTTAGCGATAGCGCTTGGCAGGAAGCAGGCGCTTGGATACTTGATTCGTGTTTTTGGGCGACGCGTCGGGCGCTGCCAGCCATGCTGGCCAAGGGTTGGGGGCGCATCATCAATATTTCATCCGTTGAGGGTAGCGGGGCCAACAAAAAGAACGTGTCTCACTATATTACCTTTAAGCATGCGATGAATGGCTTTACCAAAGCGACTGCATTTGAATATGGCGATCAAGGGATCACTGTAAACGCCATCAGCCCTGGCGCCATTGAGACCGATCTGATGATCGAATCGGGTCCAGCCGCTGCCGAGACGATGGGGATTACCTATGAAGCGTTTAAGGAAACTTACGCTGCTGAGTCAGCCATCAAGCGCCTCAATACGGTGGAGGAAGTTGCAAGCTTAGCGCTGTTTTTGACGGGGGATCTTGCCGGAGGGATTACAGGTGGAATTTTACCAGTTGATGGCGGCACAGGTCTGTAGCCGCCCGCAGCGAGTTACGCACACGGACTTCTAAAGATCGAAGCTTTCTATCCGCGATCTTGCTCAAAGCTTGCCACTTTCAGGACCGAAGAACGCCGCTCTTAAGGTGAAGGTGGACGCATTGCTTGGGAGTTTGGCGATCATCTTTAGGACTCGCCCGAACCGACCAATTGATACCGAGTTAGCCAGTCTAAGATCGCTTGATAATCTGCCCCGCGCGACGCGGCCTCAGGCATTGCTTCGGCCGAGATTGGTATCATATCCAAACCTTGGCGCTTCCAAGCATGGAGGGGTACGCCTGATTGCCCAAGGCGGTAAGCATGGTCATCGACAATCAAATACTGGCTGTTGTAAGCGAAGTCGTGCGGTTTAATTTGACCGGCTTCGGAAAACAGATTTCGACCTAAGTTTGGATAGTCTGCTTCAGACAAGGCTAAGTGATAAAGCGTTGGCATAATGTCTTTGTGGGAAGCGGTTAAAGGCGTGCTAGGGGCGCTTAGATTACGCCGTAGTGGTGGCGGGATGTAGAAATACAGTGGCACAGAAATTCGATGCAAAGCCTCATTGGCAGAGTATTTAAGCCCTCTGACCGCATGATCTCCAGTGATCGCGACAATGGTCGAATCGCTTTGATCGCCCCCTTTGACCGTATCCAATAACCGGCCCAGGTGCTGATTGGTATATCGAAAGGTATCCATAGATGCCGAAGACAGAGCGCCCAGAATCGATGTTAGCGCTGTGTGCTGATCGACAATCCCAGTCTTCGCGTCTTTCGGCAATTCAAAAGGTGGATGATTAGTGACACTAAGTGTGACAATAAATAAGGGTAAGTCCTCTGAGCTCTGCTGTTTTAAAAGTTCAATCACATAATCGTATACATACTGGTCGTGGCCGCCCCAAACAGTCATAGGCATATTGGGATACCGTTGCTTAAGTTGTCTTGCACCGATAAACAAATCAAAGCCTTGGCGCTTGAAATAATCGGCCCGGTTCTTGATGCCTTCAAAGCCAGCGTAGACAAAAATTGTTCGATAGCCAGAACGTTTGAACACGCTCGCTGCCGAGGTTTGCAGCTCGGTATATTGATGGCTCGAATAGCTAATGTTTCGATGTTCTGTGTTGACGAGTAAGCCAAGCACAGACCGCTGAGTATCGTTGTGGGCGGGCAAAAAGTGGTCGATGTGAAAGTCTTCCTTAAGATGTGAGGCAAGGCCGTCTGCGAGAGGTGCACCCTGATTAAAACGGTCCAATAACAACCCCTGACCGAGACTTTCGACAAGATTCAGTACAACGTTCGGTGGATTGGCTTCTAAGGTTTCTGACTTAGGACTGCGAGTAAAAAACTGCGGAAACAAATCGCCGGCTCTAGGTTCGACACCATAGAATTTTTCAAAAAGTTCACGCCCCTTGGCATCTGAGGCAAAGGTAAATCTCTTGGAGCGGCGAAAGTCTTGGTAGGCGTAGTAGGCCGCTACTACCCCATTGGGTACCAAATAATTGACTTCGGGTTGAGACGAGATGACCAGATGCTTTTGGGATAACGGAAAGGTTGTCACAGCGCCTCGTCCGAGGGCCAGATACAGCATCAAGGAGAGCGCTGTTGCGGTAAAAAGCAGACCTTTGGTGAGTCTGAGATTTCGGGTTTTTCGCTCGATTATTGTAAAACTCAAGATTAATCCCCACGAGCCAAGGGCGCCTACCATAAAAATCACGGCAAGCCCGGGGAGGAAGTCGTCAAGTCCCAGGATGCTGCCAATGGTTCTGTCTGTACCGTAGTCAAGACCATGAAATAAAAAGCTATCGAAGGGTCGCCCAAAAAATCGGATATAGGCGATATTTATGACCGACAGGCCAACGCTAACGAAAAAAATTGCAACAGCCCAAACCCGAGCGGCCAGCCAGACAATGCGAGTAGGACCGCCAGTCTGTTGACAAAATGGCCAGCACGCGAGCACGAGGAGCACACTGAAAAGATTCGCGCGAAGGCTTACCGCCACGTCAAAGCGGCTCGCGGTAAAAAGCCCTAGGAGCGTGTCCTCAAAGAATTGCGTCGTATCTAGGTCAAAAACCCAAAGCGCCAGCGTAAATCGGCAGAGCATGAAGACCAGCCAAGTTGCCATGGTGACGCTTAGCACGAGCAACATCACTCGCACAAAATTCAGAGCGCCAGCTGAGAGCCTAGGTGTCAAGGTTAAACGCCTGTTGGTATTTCGTCACAATTGCATTTTGTCTATGAGATCTTGATTGTCTTATTAAAAGATTACATCTTACGCGCATATGCGAAGTCTTAGACGCTAAGCAGCGCGCCGTAAAAATTCTGACCATCCACCATTTAACCTTGTCTTGTCAAAGACTCAGGTATGCAAGATGATCAGTAGGCAAAGGAAAGCATCGGGGCTTATATATGCAAGAGATTCCTATCATGCCAGAAGGGCTAACGCCCGCATTCCTGACAGGGTTGTTGCGAGCGCATGGTGCGCTACCTGAGTCAGGCTCCGTGGTTTCTGTTGAGCAGTCTCAAATTGGTGCCGGAACAGGCATGATGGCAGAGCTTGCCCGATTATCACTGATGTATTCTGGCGACGCCGGCGCTGCGCCGCCTACTGTGGTGGCGAAATTTTCATCACAAAACCCAACCAACCGCGATATCGCGATGAGCTATAACCTGTACGAGCGAGAAGCAAGATTTTTCCAAGAAATCGCAGGCAATATCTCTACCCAGACACCTGAATTATATTTTTCAGGATTCAAGGGCGATCGGTTCCTGATCTTGATGCAAGACTTGGCCAACTATGAGGTAGGTAGCCAAGTAGTGGGCGCCGATCAACGGCAAACTGAACTAGCAATCGACGCGCTGGTGGCGCTCCATGCGACCTATTGGGATAAGACCGACGGCTTAGATTGGGTGCCGGCGATCGCAGATAGCTACCATGCTGACAATATGGTGTCCTTTTGTGAAATCGCAGGGCCCGTGACCCAAGAACGATTTTCAGAGTATCTGACGTCTGATTACGGAAAATACTTTGAACGTTTTTCGGCAGCACTACCACGTTTACAAGCCTATATGAACGAGCGTCCTAAAACCCTGTGCCACGGTGATTTTCGTATGGAGAATCTGCTTTATGGTCGGGGTGAACAGACCGGAGAGGTGGTGGTCATAGATTGGCAGGGGCCCTTACTGGCACGAGGAATGAATGATGTTTCATTATTTCTTGCCCAAAGCACTCAGACCGCGGTGCGAGAAAGTACAGAGAGAGCAATGATTGAGCGGTATGTCGAGGGCTTATCCGCGAATGGCATTAAAGACCTTTCGATTGACTCAGCTTTCGAGGAATACCGTTTTAGCATCCTCTATAATTGGGTGTACGTCACGGTTGTCGCAGGCACGCTCGACGCCAGCGACCCCACCGCCTATGCCTGGATGGCACAAATGGTTGCACGTCAGTCCGCAGCGTCTGATGCCTTGAGCACATATGCTTTGATCTAACCAGATTGGGGCCGCAGGTCGGCTAATTCAATGGGCACGATTGCCTGAGGCCGTTGCGCGTCTGGCAGACGTTTCTGACAACGTAACCTTTGAGACGCCGCCGGTTCGGGTTTTGCATTCAGGCCGATGATGGTCGTATTAATGCCGTATAATCTGTACCAACCTAACCAACTTATCAAATGGAAACAGCCTATGTTAGATGTCGCAAGAGCCGAGGGTGTAATCGATCATGGAATCGCTGTGGGGGCCAACTTTGCCGAGTTGTTTATTGAAAAAAGCTTAACCAGTACGATTAGTACCTTGAGTCATCAAGTCCAGTCGGTTGAATCGGGCATTGATTTTGGGATCGGTATACGTTTGGTATTCGGCGGTAAAGTTCTCTACGGCTACACCAACAAAACCGAAGCGGACGAACTTAAACGAATTATCAATGAGCTCGCAGCTATGGACCTGCGCGATCCGAGTATCGAGCGCATAGCTTTTAATTTTTCAAAACCTGAAGAGGCCCATCCAGCAACTTTAACCCTAAGTAGCGATGCTGAGGTTGAGAGCAAGGTCGCTTATTTACTGGCGGCAGATGCCGCCGCTCGTGCGGCGAGTAATGTCATTTCTCAAACCCGGGGCGCTTGCCGTCAAAAAGAACAACATATTGAACTCTTCAACAGCGAAGGGCTGCATACACAGGACGCCCGCAACTATATTCGTGCGACATTAACCGCAATTGCTGCCGATGGTCAGGAACAAGCGAGCGGTATGTGGAGTGATGGCGGGCTTCTCGGTTGGGAAATGCGTGAGCAAGTCGATCCAAAACGCACGGGTGATGAAGCCGCGCGACAGGCGTTGGTTAATCTGGGGGCGAAAGCGTGTCCTTCGGGCCGGATGCCAGTGGTCATTGGTAATGGCTTTGGCGGCGTGATTTTTCATGAGGCTTGCGGCCACCTTTTAGAGACAACCTCGGTTGCAAAAAAAGCCTCGGTATTTCATGACAAGATGGGTGCGCTTATCGCCAATGAGGCGGTTAGTGCTGTCGATGACGGCACGATGGCTAACGAGTGGGGCTCGATTAATATCGATGACGAGGGTATGGCGACTCAACGAACTCAATTGATTAAAGACGGCAAGCTTACGAGCTTTTTGGTTGACCGTTTAGGCTCTGAGCAGACGGGCTTCGAACGGACCGGGTCTGGCCGCCGTGAATCTTATAAATTTGCCCCAGCATCCCGAATGCGCAACACCTTTATAGAACCGGGTGATGCAGATTTTGACGAGATGATTGGTTCCATTGACCGGGGCCTGTACGCCGCTCAAATGGGTGGCGGTTCGGTGCAACCTGGAACCGGGGAGTTCAACTTTGCCGTGACCGAGGGGTATTACGTTGAAGATGGCAAAATACAGTATCCCGTCAAAGCGGCAACGCTCATCAGCACAGGCCCTGCTGTGCTCAAAGAGATATCGATGGTTGGCCGAGACTTTTCTCTGGCTTGCGGTATGTGTGGTTCGGTGTCCGGTGCGGTGCCAACCTCCGTGGGTCAAGCGACCTTGAAGGTCGATGATATTTTAGTCGGAGGGCAAGGCTGATGGCGTTAGAGGATCAGGCGAGCCAAATATTAGAGCAGGTCCGAGCGCAGGGAGCGCAAGGCGATCTGATTGTCGATCAGGGCGAGGCCTTATCTCTGAAAGCGAAGGAAGGCGCATTAGAAGAGCACAAAGTGACCTCAAGTCAGGTCTTTGGACTACGGGTAATCAAAGATCAGCGCGTTGGCATCGCCTACAGCGAGGCCTCCGATGCCGCGTCGCTGCAGGCCCTGGTAGATCAAGCTCTATTAAATGCTAGCTATGCGGCGGCAGAGCCCTTTGAAACGATTGTACCGAACGGGTTCAGCCTCGAAACCGATGACCGTCTGCTCAGTCCGGAGGATCCGGCTTCGGTAGCTGATAAAATTGCACTTGCCCTGCAGATCGAGGCAAGCCTTGCCAGCAAGCCTGAGGTCAAAAATGTGCCTTATAACGGTGTGCAAGATATGTGTGCTGAACGTCGGGTGTTCTCAACCGCGGGTCTGATGGCTCGATCAAAAGCCAGAAGCATGGCTTGCTTTGCTTACGCTTTAATTGAAGCTGGCGATAAAAATGCGATGGAAGGTTTGGGCCAAACTGCGCGCCGATTTGACCAGCTCGATGCCCAGGGGCTAGTTGATCTTGCCTATCAAAATACCTTAGACATGTTAGAGGGCAGTGCCATTGCCAGCGGGAAATATGACGTTGTTTTTGATGAGGAAGTCTTGCCTTCATTGTTTTCAGTATTTGCGATGATGTTCTCTGGAAAGTCAGCAAAAGATGGCGTCAATCCACTTCGAGATAAACTGGGTACTCAGATTGCTGATGCTAAATTAACGCTGACAGACAGACCAGATAACGCCGATGGTTTTGGTTATGCCCTGTTTGACGATGAAGGCACGCCGGCACAAGCCACTGCACTTATCAGCGAAGGTGTCTTCACATCGATGATTCACAACAGCATGACAGCCGCTTTTTTCGGCGGTGTATCGACCGGCCATGGTACTCGGGGACCGAAGTCAACCTTGGGGGTGGGGTTGCATCAGTTAGAAATCGCCTTAGGCGATATGGCCGAGGACGCCCTCTTGGCTGGAACTTACTTTCTCATTACGGATTTAACCGGTCTGCATTCGGGTGCCAACCCCATATCTGGAGAATTTAGCTTTGGCGCCTCTGGCTACCTTTGTAAAGATGGCATTCGTGGGCAAGCGGTACGAGGCGTCACGGTAGCAGGCAATTTTTACGAGTTGATTCAGAGAATTGGCGGCATTGGCAACGCGCAATACTGGAATTGGCAGAAAACTGCGCTCATGCCAAAGATTCGTTTCTTAGATATGCAGGTATCTGGTTAGGTAGGCCTTCCTTGGGCTGGCTGCGAAGTATCTTGACTAGGGCGTAGGCGAGAGCGTCGAATCAAACCATCGGGCACTCATGTTAAGGATTCGTTCGCCAAACGACTTATCGCTATCGAAGGCGTTAAAAATGTGGTCAGCGCCCTTGATGACTCGATACTCAGCGCGTTCTCCGCCGGCCGTCTGGATAATCTCGGGACCATGCAGCGGCAGATAATCTAAGGATCCATGAAGAGATAAAATAGCCCCCTTAAAATCTTTGAGCCCGCGCATTGGGTCAAAGCCGATCATGCCGATGACATGGGCTCGGGTTAAGGTCAGCCGGGTCCAGTCGTCATAAAAACCTTCGCCATTTTCGATGGCCTCACGGAATGCAACTGCCCGTCTAGGATCTAACAGAATGTCGTTAGGATTGATCGTCGTCGACCAGAGCACCACAGAGTCATATTTGAGGGGCGCTTGGCTAACCAGCTCTAGGGCGGTTGCGCCGCCATAACTAAATCCTAATAGTCCGATCGGCAAACCTGGGTGGCGCTCTGTTATCCAGTCGACACCCGCTTTGGCGTCTGCGACTCGACTCAAAAAGGTACTGTCGAGTCGGTAGCCACTTGCCGCGCGTTCGCTTTCGCCCCTGATACCCATTCGGATTGACGCAAACCCTTGCTCGGCAAGTTTATGTGCTTGTCTTTTAAACAAGTCACCGACTTCATCAGGCGATCCTGACCAGCCGTGAATCAAAACGATTAAGCCGCGCAACTCAGCGTTATCGACTGGCAGCACTAGGGTTGCCGTCGCCCCAGTCGATAAGGTTACGACCGAGTTCCGAAAAGCATTCGCCTGCAGATGGGTAGCAACGGTTAGACAGAGTGCGAGGAGGAACACCTGTAACAGCAAACGATGGCAAGCAGGCAGCATGGCTAATCCTTTTGATGTGGTAGTTAAATGCGATTTTGGCGCGAAGGGCGGACGCGAGTTGTCCCTCTGAGCCGGTCACATGATTATACTGATTAGTCTTTTTTGAATGAACTGGGTTGGCTTGTCGGGGTTGCGTAGGCTATTGACTCAGAAGCCTGGTTTCAAATCCCTCAAATAGCGGTAAGTTGCTGTTCAAGGGATCGGCAAGCGATGCCGAAATGCCCAGGCCAACAGCGACAAGTCTTGATTGGCTTAAGGCGTTGCGGCAAGTGGCTATGCTGCTTGAGGTTGCGACCCAGGGGTGCGGTAGCTGCAAGCGGAACTATAGCCTGCGCGATGCGCTTGAAGTAGGCTGCAGTTTGACTTTGCTTGATTGCTCGCAAAAAGCGTCTCTCGATGAAACCCACACTAGGCATTGAGCGCGATTGATTGAGCGGATTGCACCGAATCATGGGCGCCTGCCTTCTCAATTTTTACAGGTCAGCTATGGTCAACGAAAAGCCGCAGCAATCTGGCTGGCCACAAGGTCGTTCGACTGCGGTAAGATCTTTAAATTATCGCAACATAAAGGTAGGGGCTGTCAGGGCGCCCCTGCCGTCTGAGCAAATTGCAGATAAATGCAGATAAAAGGAGCAACCCTTGAACGATTATCTAATCAAAGGCGGCACGGTTTACGATGGTGTTAGTCATACCCCTGAGACCCAAGACATCAGCGTGCGCGATGGTGTGATTCAAGACGTTGGGGTCAATCTGGCCCCACGGGGGGCAAAAGTCATCGATGCTGACGGCGCGATTGTCGCCCCCGCATGGATCGACATTCATACCCACTACGATGGTCAGGTGACTTGGGATTCAGAGCTTAATCCCTCGGCGAGCCACGGAGTTGGCACCATCGTTATGGGTAATTGTGGGGTGGGTTTTGCGCCGGTACCGCCTGGCGGCGAGCAAGATCTTATTGATCTAATGGAAGGCGTAGAGGATATTCCTGGTACTGCGCTTTATGAGGGTATGCCTTGGGGCGCATGGCAAAGCTATGGTGAGTACCTCGACTTACTCGCGGACAGAACCTATGCACTGGATATTTCGTCTATGGTTGCCCATGGCGCCGTGCGTAATTTTGTCATGGGCGCCCGGGGCAGGTTAAACGAAGCGGCCACCAAAGCCGACCTTGATGCGATGTCCAAAATTGTCGAACAAGCCCTGCTCGATGGTGCCGTCGGGTTCTCCACCTCTCGAATCTTAGGTCATCGCTCTATCACAGGTGAGCCAGTGCCCGGGACCTTCGCCAACGACGCTGAGGTATTGGCGCTGGCGAGCGCACTGAAACGCGCTGGCCGAGGCGTTTTTCAAATGATTCCATCGAGTACTTTAGGGGAGGGAAGACCGGGGTTTGAGGAGCACACCAGCCTGTCGAATGAAATTGATCTTATCGCGCAATTAAGTCATGTCAGCGGACGGCCCGCGACGTTTACGTTATTTCAAGTGGACGATTGGCAAACCCAGTGGCAGCAAGCGCTTGCTAAGGTGCGAGCGCATAACGCGTCGGGTGCACAGATATTTCCTCAGGTCGGAAGCCGTCCCACGGGATTGGTATTTAATTGGCAAACCTACCATCCTTGGATGCTTAAACCAACTTATCTCAAGCTCAAGGACCTTCCGCTTGACGAGCAGCGGGCACGCCTGAGAGACCCGTTAGTGCGAGCTGCGCTGCTATCGGAAGCGAATGACGTGAGCGGCGTTGCGCCAGGTTCGATGACCTTCGGCATCGCGCATGCCGAGCTGAATTTTGATCAATTATTTGAGTTAACCGGTCAAAGTACCTATGAACCTATTGCCGCAGAGGCGTTTAGTCACAAGGCAAAAGCCTCTGGGGAAGCCGGGGCTGCCTATTTGCTCAATTACCTTCTGCAAGATCATCAGCCGATGGCGATTATGTTTTTTACGAATTACGCCGATTACAATCTAGACGCGGTCCGTGCCATGCAGCTCGACGATAGCACGGTCACCGGTCTATCTGACGCCGGCGCTCACGTGTCCTTAATCTTCGATGCGGTGAATCCCACTTACCAATTAACCTATTGGGGCCGTGATCGTCAGCGGGGCGATCGAATCGACCTCGGTTATCTGATCCATCGTGGTACGGCCCGTAATGCTGAGTTGTTTGGGTTTCATGATCGTGGGCATCTGGCACCGGGCAAACGCGCAGACCTTAACATCATTGATTTTGAGCGGCTAAAGCTTGGGGATTTAGAAATCAGGCAGGACCTGCCAGCCGGCGGACAACGTTTGATGCAGGGCGCCACTGGTTATGCGGCGACGCTAGTCAATGGTGTAATGACAAGGCTTGATGATCAAGATACCGGCGCGCGTCCAGGACGCTTGGTTCGGAGTGGGGCCTAAGCGTAGGCGCTAAGCAGAGCGCGATCGCGGCGATGATCGCTTCAAATTTGGTCTTAAAGACTGAAACAGGTCAATAACAGGTCAATGTGCAAAGATGGGTGCAAATCCTCAAAGAAGATGCTGCATCGAATGATTACTTAGGAGCGCTGTATGAATTCCCTCGTCAAAAGTCTATCCCTCTGGCTGCTTGCCCCTCTGCTGTCGATCGGCGCATTGCCAGTTGTCGCCAGTGACCCATTAGACCCGATCGTCTTGCTCAGTGAGTTTGTCGGGGTTGATACGGTAAATCCGCCCGGTAACGAGGCAAACGCGGTAGCATTTTACGCCCGGTACCTGAAAGCGGCTGGGATTCCCTTTGAGGCTCACGAATCCGCGCCCGGCCGAGGCAACATTTGGGCGCGCCTTGAGGGTGGCGATGCCCCGGGTTTAATGCTGTTGCAGCATACCGACGTTGTGCCAGCGGACTCGCGGTACTGGGATACCTCGCCCCTCAAAGCTGAAATCCGATCCGATTATTTGTATGGCCGAGGCGTTGTCGATATGAAGGGCACGGGGATCGCACAATTTTTGGCATTTTTGAAGTTAGCAGCGTCTAAGCAACCGCTGACTCGGGATGTGGTGTTTATGGCCAGTGCTGATGAAGAGGCGGGGGGATTTTTTGGCGTAGATTGGATCATAAAGACCCATCCAGAGGCCTTTGAGGGCGTCGGGTTTTTGCTCAATGAGGGGGGTAGTGGGCGGTTAAACGGTCAAGGTGACAAGGTATTTGCCATCGAAGTTACGCAGAAGGTGCCCGTGTGGTTAAAACTTGTGGCGGAGGGCGAACCCGGCCATGGATCCTATCCTAGACCCGAATCTTCGGTTACGAAGTTATTGGGGGCTTTACAGAACCTACAAGAAACCCCTTTCCCTGTGCGGGTCATTCCAGCTGTGGATCGCTATTTTAAAGGGTTATCTGCCGGGATGGCCGAGACCATGCGCCAATCCTTTGCAGAGGTTAAAACGGCGACAGAATCGCCTGAATTTGTTTCCCAGTTACATCGAGATATGCCAGCTCTGCATGCGCTGTTAAGGGATACCTGTTCAATCACGATGTTAAAGGGCTCAAGTAAGATCAATGTCGTTCCGCCAGTTGCCGAGGCTGAAGTTGATTGTCGAATGTTGCCAGATCGTCCGGTTGAGGCATTCGTTGAAGATTTCCGTTCGCGAGTCGCGGGCTTTGGCGTTGAGGTGTCGGTCAGCATGGCCTTTTCGCCAGCGATATCAGATGCGGACTCCGATCTGGTGAACAGTATTAAAGCGACCCTAAGCGCTCGACATCCCGGTGCAACCTACACGTTTTCGGTCGCTTCTGGATTTACCGACAGTCACTTCACTCGAGATTTGGGCATCCAGAGTTATGGGTTTTCGCCTATGCTGTATTTGGATAACGAGGCTCGAGGCGTTCACGGTAATAACGAGGCCATCCATGTCGAACGTTTCAGACAGTCTGTTGTTGATTATCAAGCGGTCGTTGATGCGTTTGTCCTTAAGACGCCAGTTTTAAACTAGGCGTAGACAGGTTATCCATCGCCTTTAAGTCTTCCCATTGCTTGGCTATCTGGCGCCTTCGAGGCTGGCCAATTCGGTCCAGCTCAGATGCTCGGGTGACTGGCGCAGGCGTGATTGGCGATGGTTAGGCTTGCATTGGCTTGGCTTGGTCTTGCGGTTTCCCCGCCATGGCGGCGCAGTTTAGTTTGGGTCGTCGCGATCAATGACTAAATCCGCCTTTAAGGTCTTGCCAGCGACAAAGTAATGATAGGCAGCCCAAATATTGACAAAGCTCAGTATTAGTAAGGCATATCGCAGGGACTCATCGCCATAGGTTGGGGCTAACAGATCTGAGACGATGCCGACGACCTGCGGGCCTGCGCCAAGCCCAATGATATTGAGAATAAACAGTAATACCGCAGCAGCAACAGCGCGCATACGCAGCGGCACCAGACCCTGCGCCTGAGAAAACGTGGTGGCTTGATAAAAGTTACCCAGCAAAACAGGCAAGATCAAAAACAGTAAGCTCGCAGTTGCACTGTTGCTGAGGTAAACCCCAATGGTAATGGGTACTGCGATAAGAAGTGCTACTGACACAACCCAAAGATACCAGCGTGGATCTTTGGCGCCGTACCGGTCTGCCAAATAGCCCCCGAGTGCGATGCCGATGCCCCCGGGAATACCAAGAATCAGTCCAAGGTAGGTGCCGACCTCGCCGGTTTCCATGCCATACGAGCGGATTAAAAATGACGGCACCCAAGTGACGATCCCATAACCGACAAAGGCCGTCAGGCCGCCACCGATTGCCATATGGCGGAAAGATTTCTTTTTATAGAGGTAAGTAAATGTTTCCATGACGCCAGGTTGATCAACCGACGCTTCGCGACCTTCTGCCATTCCACGATTAGGTTCTCGCAGCGTCCATCGCACAAGAATTGCCAGCAGCAGGCCTGGGATGCCGACAACAAAAAAAGCCACCCGCCACCCGAAAAATTCATTCAGCCAGCCGCCGGCGATAAATCCAAACAGGATTCCAACCGGAATGCCCAGCGAATAAATGCCCAGAGCGGTGGCTCGATTTTCAGCGGGGAAGTAATCGGCAATCATAGAATGTGCAGGTGGCGAGCACCCGGCTTCACCGACCCCAACGCCTATTCTTGCCGCCAGCAAATGCCAGAAATTCTGGGCCAAACCTGAGAGCGCAGTCATCGCGCTCCAAATGGCAAGGGCCCACGCGATGATATTACGCCGATTGCCCCGGTCTGCGAGTCGAGCGATGGGAATGCCGAGGGTTGCATAAAACAAGGCGAAGGCAAAACCAGTCAGCATGCCCAAGGCGGTATCTGAAAGCCCTAAATCTTGCTTAATAGGCTCCAGCAAAATTGACAGTATCTGTCGATCGATGAAATTGAAGGTATAAACGACAACAAGCACCCCTAGGGCATAGTTTCTAACCGCAGGACTAAAGACGGAGGGGTGAGTGTCGGATGGCATAGGCAGGGTCACACGTTTATGGAGACCCTGCAGCATCGCTTGCGCGGCCAGTTGTTGCAAGCGATTCTTGTTGGTTTGACTGGTTTGACTGGTTTGACTGGTTTGACTGGTTTGACTGGTTTGACTGGTTTGGTAGCTTTGGCCTGGGGGTATCGCACAGGGTCGTCGGCCGCTGTGATGACAAAACCTGGTTTTTCAGGGGCTGCGTTCGTCTATGCCTCGGCGATCGCAGCGATGGTTGCGCCTTGGCCTAAGATTAAAGTTTGGCAAAACCGTCGTAAATGGGCGCGAGGCCTGCCAAAAGAGTATCTAATGCATCCTTGAATCGTCTGTTTTTGGTCCGAGGCCGCGGCAGAGTCATTGGCTGGGATTTTGGCCTCCTCTGACCGCTTTTGGTCTTTGTGATTAACTGTTTTACCATCCGCTATCAGCTACTCATAGTAGGATCGATATGATGAAAGAAAACCAAGCGGTTGTGTTGGTTAAGCGTCCAGTCGGAGATGCCACGCCAGATTGTTTTGAATTGCAGCAGCAACCGGTATCGCCGTTAGCAGATGGTCAAATCCGGGTTGCCGTCGAGTACATCTCTGTAGATGCTGGAACCCGAACGATGCTCCAAGGGGAGGGTTTTCATCGGCAGGTGGCGCTCGGTGGCGTGGTCTTAGCCGGTGGTGTCGGGCGGATCATTGAATCCAAAGCGGACGGGTGGCAAGTTGGGCAAGCCGTTAGAGGGCCGCTAGGCGCACAGACGGTCGCGACATTAAAGCCCGATTTTCTCGAAGTGGTAGAGGATTCCTATGGTGCGCTGAGTGTGCATTTGGGGCTCTTGGGCGGTTCAACAGGCATTACTGCCTGGATTGGTATGCAAGCGGTTGCGAAGGTTGCGCCGGGTGATGTTTTTGTCGTGTCGGCTGCAGCTGGTGCGGTTGGTTGTGTCGCAGGTCAGCTTGCCAAACGCGCCGGTGCCAAGGTTATTGGTATTGCTGGGGGCGCGCGCAAAACATCCTATTTGGTTGAGACCCTCGGTTTTGATGCTGCGATTGACTACAAGGGGACTGATGTTGCAGCAGCGCTGCGGGAAACTGCGCCAGAAGGGGTGGATATATTTTTTGATAATGTAGGTGGCGCTATTCTTGACACAGTGCTTGATCAATTGGCGATGCGAGCCAAAGTCGTTATCTGTGGCGCCGTGTCGCAGTACGGGCACATGGATAAAGTCGAGGGCCCGTCGATGTATCTCCGCCTAGCGGAACGTCAGGCAACCATGGAGGGCTTCGCGTATTTTCATTTTCCTGAGCTGATCCCGGTTGCTCGGAAAGCTCTGAGCGACAGCTTAAAGGCCGGTGAGATCCAAATGCCCGAGGAGATTTTATCGGGTATTGAGCGCTACCCGGAGGCACTATCTTTTATGTTTAGTGGCGGTAATCTCGGAAAATTAATGGTGCAAGTTAAATAGCAAAACTTGGGGTCATTTCAGGATCGGTAAAGTCACCCTGTAGCGGTCGATAGCCGAAAGGCCGAACAGTTGGCGAGCCCGGTGTTATGCTGCTGCCCGCCGTTGCTCGAACAAAAAGTAAGCGGCGTTTTGGGCAACCCTACCTGGGTGATGTTGCGTGAATTAGGCAGATCTGTTTTTCAGTTTTGGCCGGATATAAGGAATGTTTCATGAATACCGAGCTAAAAATCAGCGGCAAGAGTGATTGGAGTCAGACACAAATTGCAGAGTTTTTAACCCAGTCTTTGATTCCGATTCGACTGTCGATTCAAGACGGAGACTTCCCAAGCATCTGTTCGGTTTGGTATGCCTTTGATGAAGCAGACGGATCTATCATCTGCGTCACTCATAAGCGCAGCCAACTGGCAAAGCTTGTTGCAAAATCGCCCCGATGTGGGTTTGAGGTTGCTTCAAACCAGCCGCCGTATCGGGGCGTTCGGGGCAAGGCTTTGATCGAATTGCGGCCTGGTGCTGCAATTGAAAGCCTGCCGTCTTTGATTGAACGATATCTCGGCAACACCAATGCGCCCTTGGGCAAATGGCTTATGAGTCGCATTGACGATGAGGTTGAGCTCCGACTGTCCCCGGTTTGGTTGTCAGCATGGGATTATGGCCGGCGTATGGAACCCGTTACCTAACATCGCTTAGGGTCTACTGAGCCTCATGTGTTGACACTGGCCTGCTAAGTGGTTGCGATCAAATCAATGATTGCCGCAGAGACCTGGTCTGGCGCGCCTTCTTGAACAAAGTGTCCGCCGCCTTTAATGGTGCGATGGGGCAGCCCCTGAGTGCCTGGCACCTTTTCAATAAAGGTTTTATCAAGGCCGAAAGTGACGGGGTCGTTATCAGCAAAGGCACACAAAAAGGGTTTTTCAAAACGTTCAAAGAATGCCCATGCGGCTGCTTGCTGCGCGAGTGAGGGCGAGGCCGAGGTTGTGGGTACATGGCTTGGCATGGCTCGTACGCCCATTTTAAATTCCGCTGAGGGGAATGGCGCATCGTAAGCTTTAGCAAGACTCGATCGAAAAGGTGAAATACGAAATAACCCGAGTTTGTTCATGAAATAGTTGATCGCCTTAACCGAGGGGGCGGCTTGCTCCATCATCATTTGCATCATTAAGCCCACAGGTAAATCAATTGTTTCCCAGCAAAATTTTTGCCAGTAAGCAAATTTCGTTGCTGGATCGTCGGTCGAGGTCATTTTTTGAAGGGCTTTTTGCATCGCTAAAAGACTGGGGGTTGGTTGTTCATTGCGAAACACCTCAATCGCCTGCAACGTCTCCTCGGTGGTGTTTGGGTTATACGGTAACCCTGTATTTGCTATGACAACCCGATCGAATCTAGCCTCAAAATTTGCCACGAGCCTGAGTCCAATGAGCCCTCCCCAATCCTGACCAAAAAAGGTGATACCCGTAAAATCGTTGGCTTCGAGCCATTGTCCCATCCAGTTAACTTGGTGCTCATAGGAATAATCGTCTCGGCTCGCAGGCTTATCAGATTTGCCGTACCCCGGTAAGTCAGGTGCGATGACCCTAAGCCCGGCGGCAGTAAGGTAGGGCACCATTTTTCGATATAGATAGCTCCAGACAGGCTGTCCATGCATACATAGCACAAGGTTGCCATGACGAGGCCCCTCATCAATGTGATGGATTCGCATTGACGACCCATCTTCTGTTTGAATCTCGGTGTAGTGCGGCTGGAAAGGATAATCTGCTAGGTTAGCGAAGCAGTGCTCCGGTGTTCTGAGAATTTTCATGGTTGCAGCCTGCACGTTTATTTAAAACAAGCAGTCTAAAAATAATGATAACCATTATCAAATGAGTCAGCGTTATGAACACCGGTAACTGACCCCGGTGCTTAGAGCACTTTAAAACGTGATGCGCTGTGCAAAAAGGTCATCGCTGATCGTATGGGGATGTCCGCCGACCGATTGAGGCGCGCCCAGTTGGCTGTGTTATTGAATCGTCGCGGTGCTCAGACTGGCTGGTGCCCGACCA
>JADHNJ010000082.1 GCA_016779565.1 Pseudomonadales bacterium | reverse complement strand
ATACCCCCTCTGGGTATTTTGCCGCTATGATCATCTGTTTTCCTCCAGCAAAAATAGCAACTAACGCTTAAGCGTCAGCCGAAAATCTGGGGATCTTTTCCGTCGATCGTGACCAACCAGCGACCTAACGTTGCGTCTGTGCATAAGTTCGCTAAACTCGGCGCATGAACCAAAAAACTTGTATCCCCTAACTGGTGCTTAAACCCGTGTTTTTTAAGATATTTCAAGCTGCGCTGATCTCTGCAATTGCCAACCTCAGCCAAAGTGCGCCCTTGGAAAAAACTTTCAGTCTCTCGAAATCCCAGTTTAATCAGGGGTATTGCAATATCGCAGAGGCAACGGTGTCCATACAACTGACAGAATCTTTTGGTGAGCCTCTGATTACTAGCCAGTTCGATTGGCAAGCAGGTTCGAACACCCCACCAGATTGTTTGCCAAAACAGTTAGACCTTTGGATTGAATGGCAAAGCAATGATGATCGCATCGCCTATATGCCCATTACCGTCAAGACCAGCCCGAGTGGGATATCCGGTGAAGAGCGATTGTCTTCACCAACTTGGTCACGGTTCATTTGCCAAACAAAGGTTTATACTGCAAGTTGTTTTGATCAGCAGACAGCGCAGCGTTTTATTGGATCCAATCCCTATGCTGTCAGCTTTGAATTAGCCCAATGGGCAACGGTCGCAGAAGCCAGTATCGAGGAGGCGCCCCAGCGTGTTCGACCGAAGATTGATTTCGGCATTCAACTCGAGGATCGTTTAAATCAATCTATCGACAACTTGCTCACGGGCAAAGATAGTCCAGATGAAGAAGGCGCAACTCGCGACTCCAAAAAAACTGATTCACTTTCGAGCGTCAGTGGCCTCGCATCTGCAATCAATCATCGGCTCGCGGGCTATGAAATGAATGCTTTCGATTGCCAGGGTAGCGCGATTTACTCCGCCACTCGAATCAGCGAGTGTCGTTTAATTCTTCAGGCGGACACAACCTGGGGTCAATGCCAGGGACAAACTTCCTTACCAGGATCACGCCAACAGGTTGAAATCGATTTTAGTCAACGGGGCGTTAAACGCACCGAAGTCGTATCCAGGGGCTTGCATGCCAGCCTTCTCATCTCGCTTGCCGAGCCTGCTGTTGTATCCGCCAATCAGGCTATTAACCTGTTCGTGTTGAGTTCAAAACTCAAAGAACAACAACTGCTGGAAGATCTGGGGAGAGGCATTACGACGGTCCAAGAGTTATGTTCGTTGGGGAAACAGTCATGAACCATTACCTTTCATTGCCAACTATAAACCCGAGCAGATGGCGTAATCGTTTACTTGTTGTTGCCATTACTCTGCTACTTCAACCCGCCAGCGCGCTGAACACGCTAGCAGGCGAAGCGCTTGACACGGACGCACTGCCCATTGAAGTACAAGTTGATCTGTACATGGCAGAACTTACTCGACTCCTCGAGTACGAGGACAATGTGGGTATTGTTCAGTTAATTCCGAAAATCAGGGCGCTTAATATCAGCATCCCCGACGCACTATACTTCATTGAGGCTCGAGCGCTTTACGCCACCGGTGATGCTATCCAAGCAAGAGAAAGTCTCCTAGTCTATCTTAACCAAGCAGGCCGTGAAGGCCGCTATTACGAGGAGGCTACCAATCTGCTTCTTGAAGTTCGCGCTGAAGCCGCAAAAGAGGAAGCACGTATTGCCGAGCTTTTGCTCGCTCGCAAGCAAGCTCAAGCAGCAGCAGAACAAAGAGCACAGCGGCTACAGGTTCGTGAAACCCAAAGTCTGCTCCTTCAAGCTGGCTTTCCAAAAACCCCCGTTACTGGGGAGATGGACCAACTCACTCGCGAAGCATTAGCGGTTTTTCAAGTAAGGCAAAGCCTAACCGTCAACGCAGAGATCAACAGGGAAACCTTAAACGCCCTTCGGGCAGCGATTCCAGACGTTCTGCTATGTGACGAACTGACAAACCGTCCATTTGAACCAGGCGAATTCATAGCAATTGAGACCATAGATTTCCAGGAGGCTGTCCCAGCCTGCAACCAAGCGATTCGGGACTACCCCATCGCAGCCCGTTTGCATGTTCAGTATGCCCGAGCACTCATGGCCGCGGGTCGTGCTTCAGATGCTGAACGCGCCATCAGAGAACATGTCGAGATCGGTTATCCGAGTGCCATCCATACTATGGCCGAGCTCTACCGGGAGGCAGGCCTTGGCCTTGAGGGAAAGGCCGACTATGAAGCAGTTGAAACCTGGTTATTAAGAGCAGCTGAACTTGGTGACTATATTGCTCAACTTGATCTCTACCAGCTCTACCTGAACGGCGCTTCAGGTATCAGGCGCAACCCAGCAGCTGCGGTCGAATGGCTGTCAGCGGCGGCTGATCAGGGGCATACGCCCTCAGTACACTTACTCGGAGAGCACTATGAGCGTGGACAAGGGGTATCTAGAGATTATGACCGAGCCATTGAGCTTTATCAGCAAGCAGCCACCGAGAACCATTTAGCAGCAACCCTCGCGCTAGCCAACCTTTACGAGCGAGGCCGAGGCGTTAAGCGTGATCCAGATAGGGTTTTGACGCTGTTAAAAAAAGCCAAAGCACTTGGCGCTGACTCGGTCGATAGACGCATCGAAAAGCTCGAAAAACGACGCTAATTAAGGCAAGAGTTTTTCTAGATTCCGCGCCGCAGAGGCGCTGCCATTGGCGGATGCTTGCTCATACCAGTAAATGGCTTTGTCTAGGTCTTGCGGCACGCCTGCACCCAGTTGATAAACTAACCCTAGATTATTTTGAGCGGCGGCATTGCCTTGATCTGCGGCAGCTAAATACCATTGGATGGCAGCTTTGGGGTCGGCAATGACATGTTCTCCTTTTTGATAGAAATAACCCAGCATAGCCTGAGCATCCGCGTCGCCTAATGTCGCCGCTCGCCGATACCACTCAACTCCGGCGGGTCCATCACCGCTTTCAACAGCGATTTGGGCCAACCGAAGAATGGCTCGAACATGATCATTTTTAGCAGCCTCTTGATACCAGCGCACAGCCTCTTTTAAATCTACCGCCACATGTTCGCCATTCTCATAGAAATAACCTAGCGTTGCTTGCGCGCCTACATTACCGCCCATCGCTGCAGTTATGTAACGACGGATAAACTGCGAAGAGGCGACCTTCGCAGTTCCAGATGCAGATTGAAGTGCATCGTCTGTTGTTTGCATTTCGGGCCTCGTTTCCGCAAGCACCTGCAACTGTCGCTGATCCTCGGTAAGACTCTCAATTGACGCGCTGCCAGAACTAGATCCAACGACTAAACGGCTATCTTTGCCCGATTCCTGGCTTAGTTTGTCGTCGTTTTGGCGATCTGCGGTTTCCGCTTTTAACTGGGCCTCAAGGTTAAGGGCTTCTTGCTCAACAAGGGCCGAGCCCAAAGTTGCAGCAGCCAGCGTCGTCGAATCACTGCTACCCGCTACCCCTGATGCCGAATTTTCGGCTGACAGAGCATTGAGAGCCATTACCTTGTCTGACACATCGCCGTGCACACGTGATCCATCAGTAACAGTCGCCATCGACTGGTGGTCCTTTGCCGCTTGCGTCGCATCTGATGTGCCAGCCTCCACACTCAGTGCATCGTCGGCCGCATCCCCGCCATCCCGCACTGATGTTAAGCCCAACCCACGAGACCCAGTTGCATTTTCTGTCTCTGCAAAACTTTCAGTTGTCTCGGACGAGACTTCATCACCAGATGTCTCTAACAAACTGGCATCCCTCATTGTTTGCGCGTCTATATTGCTCTCAATTCCCGCGTCATAGGCTTCAGCAGCCAGGGGCTCCAGATCGTTTTCTGATGCCGCTCCGATACTTAAGGGCGGTTTGTCCTCTGCTGCGGGGGTTGCAGGGATCGACTCTGCCTCTAACTTTGTCAACGCATCATCAAGGGCGCCCGACAAGCGCATAGTGACAGAGGCATCATCAGAGACACTTGCTTGGGTCGCATTTAACTGCTCAAAAGCTACTTGTGATTCCGCATCAGCTGTCTGCGTCTCAAGAGCGTCTTCGACGTTCTGAGCCAAGTCTTCTTGAGCAACATATCCGAGGGGTAGGCCATCGATTGCCACGTAGTACCAAGGTTTGGAATTATTGATCTGTCCCAATAGTTCTAGTGTCTGGCCAGACTGAACCTCTAACAACACATTCGCTTCTGAACTGGGGAATTCTCTCACCCATAGTGACTGCGCAGCCTCGCGAGTGCCGGCAGCCAGCGTTAAAACCCATTTGGCCACACCTGCCTTAGCAGCCGCGCCAAACCGCGTCAGCTTAATTCGGGCCAAATTAGCGAAGCTACCTTCTGGGTACTCTGACAAATAGGCAAGCAACAACTCCGTGTCTGCAGAATCTTTTACCGACTCCCAAAATACGACCTCAGCGCTACCAGCTGAAGAGTCAACGACCTTTACCTCAGGGTCAACAACGAAAACAAAATCGCCTCTATCATAGTCTTTGTCTCTTAGTTTTCCATACCGCGGGGTTTGTGCCGATTCGGTCAAATTGGTGACGCGATCACCAAGATACATACCCAACTCAGAAGCGGTAAGGTAACCGTCACCATTGGCATCGGCTGGTTCTTCGCCCAAGATTGCGCGCACAAAAAGCTCTCTAAACTGACCATCGTCCGATACGGTCTGATCCGCATCGCCAGATGTCAGAAACTGACGCACCGGCAGTGTCGTTGCCCGAGTGATTGCCGCAGGTGGCATGGCTCGTTGAGCGGTAAACACCGTACCCGCAAAACAAGCATCAAACACCGCGTATACATGCTTTGAGGCACTTTGCCGCATAAAAGTACCAAAATCGCGAAGCGCAACCGAAGAAAACTTAAATTCTGACCCTTTCGAAATCACGGGCGCATCAGCAGGGATGAGGTAGCCTTCTCCATCAACCGTCGCGCCATGACCCGCAAACCAGACAAAGAGCCTAGCCTCAGGGTTCTCGCCTTTTAAAATGAAAAAGCGCTTAAAAATCTGCGGCAACGCGTCCGCATCCGGGTCTCTATGTAATTCAACCTCGAAGCCCTTGTTCTCTAGGGCTTCAGCAATAATTTCGGCATCGCGAATAGCATTACTGAGTTTCGGCCAACCATTCGAATAGCCATCGATACCGATGACCAAGGCATAACTCTCTTGGTATAACTCTCGATTTTCTAAAATCGGTGCGTTGATCGATTCACTCTGACGCAAGGTAACCGAAATTCCTCGCTGCGCTGCTTCAGCGGAGATCACAATAAGCGGAAGGAAAACCGCAAGGACGACGAAGCGCCACCATCTAGAAAGACAAAAATCCATCACCATCTCTCAAGTTTACCCCGAGGCGAGGCTAATAAAAATCCGTAACCGTTATTCAGGAAAGGGCGACCCAACCTTAGGTTCTCTCCTAGCGTACCATTGGTTTTAGACCACTGTCTGGGTTTCGGAGAACAGCCGTCCACGAGATAATTGGGCCTGGCACAAGCATTCCTCTATCATTCTTCGCGACAGACATAAAAGTGAGCACAGTCATGCGACCTGAGCCCCTATGGCGACCTACCCAACAACGCATTGCGAATGCCAATATCACAAACTTCATTCGCATAATCAATGATCAAC
>JADHNJ010000033.1 GCA_016779565.1 Pseudomonadales bacterium | reverse complement strand
TCGCTACATCGCTGGTGAAAAACGTCGACAAGAAGCGCTTAAGGATATGCTTGAGTCTTAGTGATTTTTAATTGCGCCTGGCGTGCTCTTGTCAGATCAGCGCCACTGGTCTGAAAGCGACAGATCAAGACCCTCAACTTTCCCGTTGGATAGTCAAAAGCCAATGCTGCTCAGAGTCCGCCCGAGTAATCCTAGCAGGCGTTGGTTTAGCACCGAGCTGAACTGCCAGTAATGGCAGGGTAGGCGGAGTCTTTTTAGATCTTCGCAGCGCTTTGTAAGATTCATTCAAGCATGACGGTGATGTCTCTGTTGACTCAGGCAAGGGTAGGCTAAAAGGCTGCGGCTCGGTGCGAAGGGCGCTTAATTAGCTAGCTTCAGTTAGTGCGAGCCCTCAGAAAGGCTGCTGGAGAGCCATCAGCAAGCCTGTGGTTGTGCATCAGCTTGACGAGGATTTATTGAGTATTCTTCAGCGCCATTAGTCGTCGATATTGTTGCCATAAATCCCTCCTCTCGGGATCTGCCATAGCGTCATCTCTAACTGCACAGCCGGGGTCATCCAGGTGTCTACAGTCGCTGAACCGACATTGGTCTCTGGTGAGGAATAGTTCCCCATAGCGTTTTTGAAAGGGCGCTTCTTGAAACCAAATTTGTGCCTCTCGCATCCCGGGTGTATCTATAACTAAGCCTTGGTCGTTCGGAAGCAAGCAGAGTTCACGATGGGTGGTGGTATGCCGGCCTTTGTCATCAAAAGCTCTAACCGGTTGGGTGGCCATGTGTTCCGACCCTAAAAGCTGATTGAGCAATGTCGACTTTCCGACACCAGAAGATCCCATCAAAGCAGCGCACAAGCCGCTGCTAAGGTGGCTTAAAACCCCTGTTAACGTCTTGGGGTCGTGCATGTTGACAGGGTAGATAGGCGTACCGTGGACGATTGATTGAACCCTTATTAAACGATCGTCAAGGTCATTGCATAGATCGGCTTTGCTGAGTATCAAAACCGCTGGCAGTCCACAACTCCAGGCGACTGCTAAGAATCGTTCGATTCGATTTACATTAAAATTTTGATCCAAACCCGACACAACAAAAACGATATCAGGATTGGCTACCAACACCTGTTCTTGATTTGCGTCACCGGCCGCTCGTCGAGACAGCTGAGAGCGCCTGGGTAATATCGATTTGATGGGGTGTAATCCATCGCTGGTAGAGGGTTCGAGTAATGTGACCCAGTCCCCTACGATTGGTGTTAGCACCTTGCCTCGACTGAAGCGCTGGCCGGTTGTCAAGGTTGCGCGCAGGGTTCCGAGACCAGTGATCACGGTGTATCGCTGCCTATCTTGGCGAGTAATTCGCCCGATTAGGCCTGCTGCATTGGTGAGTGATGTTTCAAAACCCATGGTATTAAATCCCAGTGTCTCGAGCATCGATGCTGTTTGGTTGGTTGTCACTCGGCAGGCCTGACTGTGAGGTGTTTAATTAGTGCAGTCGTGAGTGTCACTGCGATGCAGACAATGAAGAAAAGACTGATAGGACGATCAAGTAAATACGCTAGCTCACCGTCTGCTAACAGTAAGGTGCGTCGCAAGTTATCTTCGAGGAGACCGCCCAAAATGAAAGCGAGCAATAATGGCGCCATTGGAAATTGATTCAGTCGGAGCCAGACAGCAATCACGGCGATGGTAAGCATCAAATATAGGTCGAAGAGATTGAAAGAGACTAGGTAAACGCCTGTCAAAGAAAAAAATATGATAAGAGGAGCCAAAATTGATTTGGGTACGTTAAGTAATTTTGCCAAAAACGGAATCATCGGTAGATTGAGAAATAACAAAATGAGATTGCCGATATACATAGAGACCACCACTGACCAAAAAACGGTCGGCTCGTCTAAATACAGTCGGGGGCCCGGTTGAATGCCGTACGCGATCAATGCGCCAAGTAAGATCGCTGTTGTGCCCGACCCAGGTATGCCGAGAGTGAGCAAAGGTACAAAAGAACCCGTGCAAGCGGCGTTGTTAGCGGATTCTGGCGCCGCGAGGCCTCGAAGATTACCTTCACCAAAGGCGGGATTCGGTTGCTTGTTTAGAAATTTCTCGCTGCCATAAGCTAGGAATGAGGCAAGTGTTGCACCGGCGCCCGGGAGCACCCCAACGAGAAATCCAATCAACGAGTTTCGAGAGATGGCAGGAATAATCGATGCGATGTCGGGTCTGGTCAGTCGCAACGACGCGGTAGTAACGGCTGGAGGGCTACTGGATTCTTGGGGGGCTCGATTAAGCATAAGCAGTGCCTCTGCCAGGGCAAAGGTGGCCATGGCGAGCAGTAAAAAGCTGATCCCATCGATCAGATCCATCCGTCCGAAGGTAAACCTAGGAATGCCCGAGGCAAGATCAGTTCCTACAGTCGAGAGTGCAAGGCCCAGTCCAGTCATTGCCATTGCCTTGAGCAATTGCCCATGATCGGCTAGCGTCACGATCAGGCTAAGACCTAGAATCATCATCAGCGTATATTCGGCTGACTGAAAAGAAAGGGCGACGCCTGCAAGCGCTGGAGCCAGTAGCATCAACAAAACAACGCCTATGGTGCCACCAAAAAAAGATGCGTATGCAGCTACGGCGAGTGCCGTGCCGGCTCGCCCGGCCCGCGCCAAAGGATAGCCGTCAAAGCTCGTGGCAACCGTTCCTGCAACCCCCGGTGCGTTGATTAAAATGGCACTGGTAGAACCGCCAAAGATAGCGCCGTAGTACACACCCGCGAGCAATATCATGCCGGAAGCAGGCGGTAAGTTGTAGCTGATCGGGATCATTAAGGCAATGGCCGATATGGGACCTAGCCCTGGCAGCATGCCGATAAGCATGCCGATCAAACAGCCTGCGGCGACATACAATAAGTTGGTAATGGTGAGTGCGCTACTGAGGCCAAGTAACAAGCCGTCAATCATAGCGCGGTCAACACAAACTGAAGCAGCCTGCCCTCTGGTACGTAAATATTTAGAGCTCTGAGAATACCGCCCAACAGGGTTGGTACAAGGATCGCGACTGGCAGCAGTCTAACGATGGGAAGGGGTGCTATTGCATAGGCGCCCGCGATAATAAAAAGGATGCTCGCGAGCAAAAACCCTATCCAATCAATGCAGGCGATATAAATTGCAATGATCACTGTCATAAGCCAGATTGGTTGATGCATCGCTCCAGCGTGATCATTGCCTTGGTGTGCTTTTTTAGTGAATAAGCCCCGGGCAAAGAGCAAGAGCGCCGCCACGAGTCCGATCGTACCGGAGATATAAGGAAAAGATCTCGCTGAAAAGGCACCGTCTGATGCCCAGAAATCCAGTGTAATTTCATTGGCAAGCCAAAGGTAGCTTGCAAAGAAAACGCTAAGAGCGATAAAAGGTAGGGTCGTTCGAATCACAACATTCAATGTATTGTACCTTTAGCGTAAATACCCGATGCTTTTCATTAGGCGACTGATCTGATCTTCTTGTTGTTCTAAAAAAGCTAAGAATTCGCTGCCCTCAATGTAAAGATGAACCCAGCCATTGCGACGTCGAATGGTTTCAAAGGTGTCGCTGTTGCTCACAGCTTTCAGAGAGTTTTGCATACGGACATACTGATCTGGATCTAAGCCTTTTGCTGCAAAAAAGCCTCGCCAATTGGCAAAGGTTAGGTCATAACCCTCATCTTTTAGAATCGGGAGACTGGGATGGTCCTCTAACTGCTCGGGCGCTGTAACAGCAATAATACGCACCAGACCCGATTCATGGAGTTGCAATGCCTCACTCAGGCCAGTTGATAACACTTCGGCCTCTCCTGAAAGAAGGCCTGCTGCAGCTTTGCCGCCGCCATCGTAGGCGAGGTATCTCAGCAGTTTGGGATCTCCGCCAGCAAGCTGTATCGCTTTGGCTAAGACAAAGTGATCGGTATTACCCCTAACTGACCCGCCTGCAATGACAATCGACTTAGGTCCCGCTTTGAAGCTTTCTGCCAGTTGTTTAAAGGTTTTGATCGGTGAATCGGCACGAACGGCAAAGCAGCTATAGTCTGCAATCACCGCTGCGATGGGAACCATATCTCGAAAGCTCTGAGGATAAATACCTTGCAGAGACCGGACGATAATGGGTGTTGAGCTGATTAACAGCGTATTCGATTGCTGAGCGCCGGTTTCGATCAATTTTGCTATGGCCCGGCCGCCGCCGCCGCCGGCGGCATTTTCGTACGATACCTGAGCGGCTAACTGTTCGAGTTCAAGGGCTCGCCCTACGCCTCGGGCGGTGCCGTCCCAACCGCCGCCAGGGCCCGCGGGAATGAGAAAATGCACTTCACTGAGTAGGTCTGTCTGAGGTTCACCGCGAGCAAGCGCAATCAGGCATAACCCGAGCAGCAAAGTTTTAATAAAAGTACCAATCAACGCGCTTGATCCAATGTTTCAGCGAACGCCCAGTCTAGCCAAGGTAGCAGCTGTTCGAGATTGCTGGTTTCGACCGTAGCACCACCCCATAGCCTTAGACCAGGCGGTGCGTCACGGTAAGCAGCTATATCGTAGGCGACGGTCTCAGCTTCTAGGCGCGTGGTCATGCGTTTGATAAAGGCTCTTTGTGACGCTTCATCCAGCGACTGGAAGTCAGGGTCCACTATCTTCAAGCAAATCGAAGTGCTGGATTGTTGCGCTTCATTGGCTGTTAACATATTTGCCCAGGAACTCTCGGCGGTCCATTGTCTAACTAGGTCTAAGTTGGCTGTACTCCTTGCTATCAAAGCAGAGAGTCCGCCTAAATCCCTGGCCCATTCTAAGGCATCTAGGTGGTCTTCAACGGCGAGCAAAGAGGGTGTGTTGATGGTAGCGCCAGAGAAAATATCATCGATTAAAGCGCCAGCTTTAGTCAGGCGAAATACTTTAGGAATCGGCCAGCTTGGTGTGTAGCTAGTCAATCGTGCAACAGCTCGGGGCGATAGCGCCAGCATGCCATGCGCACCTTCGCCGCCCATCACTTTTTGCCAGGACCAAGTAATAACGTCGAGTTTAGGCCAGGGTAAATCCATGGCAAAAACGGCGGAAGTTGCGTCACAAAATGTAAGACCAGCACGGTCCGATGCGATCCAATCCCCGGTTGGGACGCGAGTGCCAGAGGTTGTACCATTCCAAGTAAATACAACATCTCTAGAAACGGTATCAACAGCACTCAAATCGGGCAGTTCACCGTAGGGCGCATCGAAAACCCTGACATCAGGTAGCTTAAGCTGCTTTTCGATGTCTGTTTTCCAGCCAGCGCCAAAGCTCTCCCAGGCCAAAACGTCTACGCCCCGAGCGCCTAACATGGTCCACATTGCCATTTCAAAAGCGCCTGTGTCGGATCCTGGGACGATCCCTAACCGGTAGTCTTCTGGAAGACAGAGTAAAGCTTTACTTTGCTCTATAACCGCTTGTAAACGGGCCTTTGGGCCACTAGCTCTGTGGGATCTGCCAAGACTCTTAGTTGAGAGATTGGTTGCTGACCAGCCAGGACGCTTTGCTGTCGGACCAGAAGAAAAGCAGGGATTAGCAGGTTTGGTTAGGGGTCGTTCCATTGAAGCTGTTGCCCTTTGAGTGTTCAGAAGCGCAAGTATAAGGCATGATGTTGTGACTGTCGCTGTAGGCGTTCCCATCCTGGATGACTGGGGCGACAGACAAGGTGGCTATGTAAGATGAAATCAAATGTAGTGTTAGTCGGATTGATGGCAGGGGCCGCCTTTTTTACCCTTGTTGGCTATGAGCTGATGCGCTCTTCGGCCACGGTCTTGTTTAAAAGTGCTTACGGTGCCGACAGTCTGCCGATTGTGATGGCTGCTATGCCGGTTGTGATGTTGGCGGGGGTGTGGGGCTACGGGCAGCTCCTGTCTCGCTGGGGGCCAAGAATTACCTTGCAAATGACCATTATGGGGTCATCTTTGCTGATGATTATGGGGTATGGGGTACTCAGGCTAGATGTGCTTTGGATAACGCCGATGTTATTCCTTCTTAAAGAATTCTATGTGGTTCTGCTTATCGAACAATACTGGAGTTACATTAACTCTAAGCTAGATTCGGCATCAGCAAAAAAATTTAATGGACCAATTACCGGGATCGCTGGTTTAGGTAGCGTCTTAGGGGCAGAGATGGTAGCGCGCTTAGCACAGCCCTTAGGCACAGAGCAGCTTGTTGTACTCTCAGCAATTGTGCTGTTACCCGCCGCGTTATTTTGCCATTTAGCCTTTAAGCGATTTGGAGACCCTAAGGGTCATGATGAGCCTTCAGAGCAAGAAGGCGCGGGGTTTAGCCGTGGAGTAGGTTGGTACTTTGTTCAACAAAACCCTCGTTTGATTGCATTACTGGCCATTGTCGTCTCTTCACAGGTTGTAGCAGCCGTATTGGATTTTAAATTCCAGTTTTTGTTATCCGAAGCCTTCGTCGGACAACAAGATGCGGAAACAGCATTTCAGGGCGAGTTTTGGCGCAATCTTAATGCGACTGCCGTAGCGGCCCAGTTTGTCTTGACGCCCTTGCTGTTGACCTTGATAGCCCTTAGATGGGTTCATCTCATTATGCCGTTGGTCCAATGTGGTGCCATTGTTTGGGCGTTGTTAAACCCGTCGATTTGGAGTGTGGGGTTGGCCTTTTTCTTGTTTAAAGTGTTTGATTATTCACTTTTCCGCGGCGCAAAAGAGCTAGTGTATTTGCCCCTAGGATTTCAGGCGCGCTACCGAGCGAAAGAATTTATTGATGTGTTTGGCTATCGCACCAGTAAAGGCGGCACTGCGTTAGCGATCGCAAGCCTGCAAAAAATTGGTCTTGCGATGCATCAGTATTATCTCTGGATCGGACTGATTTTTGCCGGAATTTGGCTCTACATGGTGATACCGTTAACCCGCAATGAGACCAATTCGCCCGATGAAAAGCCGAAGGAACCCTCGTAAAGCGGGTATCCCAGATTTGGCCCAGCATGGCTGGATTTGGCGCGGCCAAACAGTTAGAGCACGACATTAGAATAGGGAGCGGCGCTGCAGGGCATGGTCGGTAACGCTATTGTGCTGCCAGAAAAATACCAACAGAACTATTCAGCTGAGGATGAATGCGGATGCGGGTCAGCGCCGCAGTTGACAAGTCGTCGACTCTATAACGAGAAGGGTAGCCTAGGTGGTGGCTAATCAAGCAGCAGCACATGCGGCCCAGAGCGCGACCGTTGTAAATCTGCAATCAGATGGCGTATACAGCCTCAAAAACGCGACTACGATCTGGATCTTGAACGATAGCCTGGCTTTTTTATGCAATCAAAATGCGATATGCGCTGATTTCAACAAGACAGATCCGTTCGCCCGACCAGCACAATAGAAATGCTCTGACTGGCAATGCGGTCGAGAATGTCCAGCATTTGCGATGTCTCGAGTAAAACGTTTTCAACCTGCAAAACAAGACTTTTAGGCTGTTGTACCAGGCCACGAGCGAGCTGAAGCTGCAACCGAGTTAGGGGGCTGAGGCTGCGGTCTAAGGTGTTGAGAAGCTGATGGATACCCATGGGTTGCTGGGACACCCAGTCGCTGAGATTTGTAAGGTGTAATGCATCCTCAACCTTTGCAGAGTCTATAAGCGGGTCCAGTAACGTCAAGTTGCCGAGAATGCTGCAAGAGAACAAAGGGTCCAAGTCTGATATGCCAGAAACAGGTTGTGGCAATGCCCCGCGTAATTGCTGAGCCCAGACTGGCCAGTTTTTATCTTCCTGTCTTGGAGATTGCGTGAGGAAAACCAGCAAAGCCTCGAATGCACTTGTGTCGATTGGCGCTAGCTCGAGGCGATAAGGTGCAGATGAAAGATTGAAATCAAATGATTGACGGCCGTAATGTTTGAGTGACGGGTGAGGAAATTGGATGTCTGGAGGTAATGCGTGATGATGCGGCAGCGAGTCCGAATGCTGGCTAAGGTCGGCTGTGGCAATTCGATACTGAGTCAGCTCTGAGGAGATAGCGCAGGCGTACTGAGCGACTTGTCCGCGATAGTTCAGAATTAAAAATAAGCCGCCTAGACTGATCTCGCCCATCATGGTTTGTTTCGCAGTCCAATAGATCAAGAGTGCTTGGACGACGGCATTCGTAAGATCCTGTTTGAACAGTAAAACACTTTGGCAACTTGCTGACCTTCCAGCCTGATCAATCAATTTTTTGAAGCTTTCGATGATCGCTCTGCCAAATCTTTGATCACAATGGAATCGATACAGCAGTGCTCGATGAGACAAAGCCTCCTGGAGCTGGAGATGGCAGCGTGACGCAACCGAGCGACTCATGAGTTGCTGGGTTGTTAACGACTGTTGATCGAAGAGGCTTAAAAAGATGACAGTGCTTGCGTTGATCAAAAGCAGCAAGCTACTAGATCCATCGATGATCAGCACGACCCATAAAAGCGGCAGCATTAACAAGAGGTGAGCGGGTACCGTGGTTGGGCTGCGACTCAACGCACTTGCGCTATCGGGCAGTCTTCCGGTGAGTTTAAGCATTTTTTCTGGGTTTGCTTGGGCAACGAGTTGCTCTTGCTTAGGTGGGAGCGCTGACCCGAGTAACTGCGCGAATAGTTGATTCCCGAGTCGGTGCGCATCGTTAGCTAGCACGGCTTGCGCTGCCTGTTTGAGCAGGGGCGTGGCTAAGAGCACGCATAACGTAATCAGTCCAATCGTTTGGAGCTGCGCAAGGTCACGACTCAGGACGATATCGTCAATGATGTGCTTGATGAGCATCGGCAGAATCATGGCAAATACGCCGCTTAAAACAATACAACTTAAACTCGCCAGATTGGGATATTTCATTTGAATCGTTGGACAACGACGCGATGCGCTCCTTGGTCGATTGGGCTTAAAGGTAAAAGCTATACCCGTAAACTGCGTTTCGATCGATCGAGATGGCAGGCTTAACCGTCCCAAAGCAGGATCATCAATTAAAAAGTGATGCCAACGGTGTCTTCTGAGCACAACGAAATGATCAAAACCCCAGTGCAGAATGATGGGACATGCCAGTTGCTTGAGTTCGTCAACCGTAAGCCGGATTCCTTGGCAGTCTAAACCGAGATAGCTCGAAAACTTGATTAGATCTTGACCAGACCATGGCCGCAGCTGAGGACCATAGCGTTGCTCGAAGTCTGATAAAGAAGTTGTACCGCCGAAATGCTGATCAATCATGATGAGAGCGGCGAGTCCACAATCATTGTTGCGCTGTTGGAAGATGATAGTCATGCCTGTGAGTTCAATCTGTCTCGAGGTTGAGCAATTGGCCGACCCAGCGATCCAACAAAGATGCGCTCGATAAAGGGAGTAGAACCTGGAGCTGACTGCCGGGTCGAAAAGGTATGATTCTACCGGTGGTCGTAACCAAGGGGTTGGGAAGCCGAGCGATGGCGCGGAAACTAGCGACTTCTCCGCCGGTGGCAAGTGGTTTTTGCTCAAGTATCGGCTTTAATGACGTTATCTGCGCCCTGATATGCCCAAATTCTGCAGGAAAATGGGAAGTAAGCTTGAGTTCAACCCAAGCACCGCGCCGCAAAATGTGTTGCGCCCGCGCTGGAACAATGAGGGCCGCCTGAAAAATGTCATGGTTTATAATCTTGGCCACAGGGCTCGAAGCATCAATGTAGTCACCGGTCTCGGCTTCAAGGGAAAGGATCCGCCCAGGGATGCTGGCACTGATCGCGGTCCGAGCAGGCACCTCAAATGTCTCAAGACGAGCAAGGAGCGGTGCCTCTCGCACTTCGATATCAAGTTTTCGCTGTTGATGCATAACCCTTGCCAGTGGCAGAGCTGCTTTAAGATTGCTAAGGGCCTCGTCGTTGCGCGAGCGTTGTAGGTTTAGGCGAAGAATGTTGGCTTTCGCTTCGATAATCGGTTGGGTTTGTTGGTGCCAATCGTTAACAGAAATGAATTGTCGTTTAAGCAGCTTAGACAGGGGGCTCAATCTCGCTTCGAGGCTCCAGATTTGGCGCTCTTCTAGTTTGATGAGTGCCTGGATGACACTCTGATTCTGTAGCTTGTTCTGGATCCCAGCTTCCTTCTGCGCCTGCTCAAAAGCGTGCTGTTGGTTAAGAAGCTGTTTCTCTCTTTTAATGGATTGAAGCTGACGTTGAATTGCCGCTCGTTCGGTCTCTTGCGATTCGCTTAAAGGGGCAGGTCGCAAATAAGCAATGACATCCCCGGTTTCGAGCTGGTCTCCAGGTCGAATGGTGAAAGTCTCCAAGAGACCTCTCTTTGGCGCCGTCTCAACATAGGGCGCGGGATGTTGGAGGGTGCCGTGCAGCAAAATCGTTTCAGAAAAAGGCAGTAAGCCGATCACAAAGAAGAGGCCGACGATGGCGAATGCAAGGACGATCGTGTCGGCGGTAGTCAGGGTCTGTGTCAAATCCAAGGGTGTTCCCCAACCACGTCGTCGATAGGCCTCAATGGCTTTGGATTCAAAAAATGGCTCGGACATGAAACTGGTCAAAATAAAAATATCACCTTAGTCGAAGCGCAACTTCGCTATGGTAGGTCATTGATGTATTTCTTGTAGGAAGCTGCCGAACTTGCATGAGGCGCTCAGGCTGAGGCATGATCGAGCAAAGGCGCCAAGGCCACAGCCACATGTTCGTTCCCTTGGTTTTTGTCTCGGAAAGATTGGCCGTGTTGGCTCTCGCCCTGCTGGCCGGGAGATGCTCTAAGGATGCATTGGTTATGACTGCAATAAAGAAACCGTGCGCACCGGACTGTCTAGCGGGTAAGGTGGCCATTATTACTGGAGCGAGCCGCGGGATTGGTGAGGCGATTGCTTACCGTTTTGCAGCCGCAGGTGCCAAAGTTGTCGTTTCGGCAAGGACCTTACACGATGGCGATCATGCCCTTGCCGGTGGCATCGAGAATGTCGTTGACACGATATTAGCCGAGGGCGGACAAGCCTTGGCTGTCCGCGCTGATATCGCATTACCTGAGCACCGACAGCATCTCATCGAAGCGACACAAAAAGCTTTTGGCAAGGTCGATATCCTGGTCAACAATGCGGCGGTGACCTATTTTGAACAGGTTGCCCAGTTTCGAGAAAAACACTACAAGCTTATGTTTTGTGTGCAGGTTGAGGCGCCTTTTGATTTAGCCCAACGCGTGTTAACCGGCATGGTTGAACGTCGATCAGGCGCGATACTCAATATCAGCTCGCACGCTGCTATTCATCCAGCTAAAGATGGCGGTGGCCGAGGCGGAACGGTTTATGGGATGTGCAAAGCCGCGCTCGAGCGATTCTCAACAGGGTTAGCCTCAGAGGTTTACGCAAAAGGTATCGCGGTTAACGTGATCTCTCCGGGCTTGGTAGCGACCCCGGGTGTGCTGCATCATAATTTAATCAATGATGAGACGCCGGCCGAACGGGTGACCCCGATTGAGCATATGGCCGAGGCCTGTTTGAGATTGGTGCATGGGGATGCTCGGTCTTTGACCGGCCGTGTGACGTATGCTGCTGATATTATGAATGAGTTTCAACTATCTCCTGTCACCCTCCCGCCAATACAAGGGGTTTGAACGTTTTCCGGTTCCAGAGGTACCCCAATATTGCAACGAGAATGTTGGCGGTCGCGGCGGCGGCAAATATACCTAACATGCCGAACCAAAAGTTAAAAACCATCGCCAGTGGTACATAAATCACCAGCATGCGAATGAAGGACATAAAGGTCGATCTAATCGGGTATCCCAAGGCGTTGAAAATCGCTGATGTCATCATGATTACACCCCAAGCGCCATAGCTTATTGGCAAGATAAGCAAGTAGGCTTTAGCAGCGTGTATGACCAGTGGGTTGCTATCGAATGCCTCAACCAAAAGCGGAGCGATCAGTCCCAGAAGAACTGCAACGAAGATCCCCCAGGCGAGCGACCAATGAAAAGACAGGCGCATAGCTTGGTCAGCACGCTGCCTAGCATTGGCACCCCAATTTTGGCCGACAAAGGGTCCGATACTTGCCGAGAGTGCAAATAAGGGAATCACAAAGAGCGCCTCTATCCTGCTGGCAATCGCAAAGCCGGCAACGGCCTCCTGGCCATAACCGGCGAGTAACGCGATGATGATGCCGCTAGAGATCGGCCCGATCAAATTCGTAATGGTAGCGGGAATACCAACGACTAAAATGCGTCGCCAGGCAGAGAATAAAAAGTTGGGCGTTAGACCTTTAAAGCTGATCAGTTGATAGCTTGCTGACAATACATAAAGGGTGATGCCCGCAATGATGATCCTAGCTACGAGATTGCCGAGTGCAGCACCGGTCATACCCAGTGCAGGGAGTCCCAACCAGCCAAAAATGAAGATAGGTGCGAGCACAACTTGCAGGGCACTGCCGGCAACCATGAGCGACCCAGAGACTCGGGCGTCGCCGGTTGCTCTTAAAGCATTTGCGCCCACTGATGGGATCGCCATAAAAACCAGACTGGCGTACCAAAGCGCCATGTAGTCGGTTACCAGGGGCAAGGTGCTCGCGTTAGCCCCAAGATAGGAAAATAAAGGACGTAAGGTGACAAGCCCAAGTCCGGTAACCAAAACCATGATGCAACTGGCGAGTAGAAGCCCGCCAGTGGTTGTCCGCTGCATTTGAGTTTGATCTCCGCCACCGACCTCTCGTGCGAGGACTGAAGAGAGTCCAATTGAGATCCCAAGCGTTACCGACATAAGCGCTGCTGTCACAGGAAAGGTAAAGCCCAGCGCCGCTAACTCATTAGATCCCAATAATCCTAAGTAATAGGTTTCCGCAAGGCCAGCAAGCAAGCTTGATGAGATCCCCAAGATCATCGGAAGGGTTAGGCGCAAAAGTCCAGCACCAATGGGGCCTTGAGTTAGACGGGCTTTAGCCGTGGGTTCGGTCAAAGCGTTATACCAGCTCGATCGGTGTTGATTGCCTGTCTCGGCCGATGGCGTCAACGTCAAAAGGACTGATTTGATAGACGTAATAATTCAGCCAGTTCGCAAATAATAGGGCGCCATGACTTTTCCAAGTCACTTTGACCGGCTTCGTTGCATCATTATCTTCGAAGTAGTTTTCTGGAAGAGAAGGTTCAAGCCCTGCGGCGAGATCCCTTAAATATTCATTTTTCAATGAATCCGGTTCGTACTCGGAGTGGCCGGTTACAAACAAATGTTTTCCGGTGCGTTCTGCAATGAGATATGCACCTGCCGCACTGGATTGGGCGATGACAGCAAGATCAGGGTGTGCCTCAATGGCCTCAGCGGGAACCTCCGCAAACCGCGAATGCGGTGCTTCAAAATATTCATCAAACCCTCTCGCAATGGGCGATTGGGGGCGTACTACCTGATGGGGGTAAACGCCCGATAGCTTGCTCGGTAGCAATAGCTTATCAATGCCATAAAGATGAAACATTGCCGCCTGCACGGCCCAACAGAGAAATAGGGTTGAAGTTACGTGGGTTTCTGTCCAATCAAGGATTTGGGTGAGCCTCGGCCAAAAATTGACCTCTTCGAAGGGAATTTGTCCGAGGGGTGCACCGGTTATGATCATGCCATCATATTTGTTGGCCTCTATCGCTTCAAAGGTTTTATAAAACGACAGCATATGGTCTTCTGGAGTATTTTTACTTGGGCGGTCATCGATTCGCAGCAGTTCAATTTGTACTTGTAAAGGCGTGTTGGATAGCATCCTTAAGAGATGAATTTCCGTCTCTATTTTTTTTGGCATCAAATTTAAAATTAAGATTCGAAGGGCTCGGATGTCTTGAATCTCAGCCTGACTAGACTCGATCGTAAAGATGTTTTCGCGCTGTAAAACCTCGGCGGCGGGCAGTGCATCAGGAATTTTAATCGGCATGTCAGACTCTTAATTGGCGATGAAGATAACCGCTAAAGCCTGCAGGCGCTTTAGCGGAATTTTTAATGCGCCCGCAAGCTGATATCAAATCGGCGCGGGCAGAGTATAGCCAATCAGATCAAGGTATGTACAGAAATGGCAGGCCTAGGGGTTAAGGCCATTCCGGCGCGCCATACTGGGTTTGTAGCCGGCGCATGCCTGACAACCAGCGGTCATAGTCACCTGCTTTACGTTGAATATAGGTTTCAACTTCAGGATGTGGCAAGACTAAAAAAGCCTCCCTAGCAAGGGTTGCGATCACGGCGTCACACAGCACCTCGGGCTCCATCATGCCATCAATAGATGCGACACCATCCTCATGACCCGCAGTCATGGCCGTTCTAACCGCTTGAGGGCAAAGCGCAGAAACCTTCAGCCCTTGATCGCCATAGGTAATGGCAAGCCATTCGGCGTAGGCAACGGCGGCATGTTTAGTGACCGCATAAGGTGCAGATCCGATCTGGGTTAAAAGTCCTGCGGCTGATGCTGTATGTAAAAGATAGCCATCACCTCTTTTGAGCATGTTCGGTAGCGCCGCTCGGGTAGCCCAAATGTGGGCCATGACATTGATCTGCCAAATTGTTTGCCAATCTTCCGTGCTAACCTCTGGGCCTCCCGGGATTGAGATACCAGCGTTGTTGCAGAGCAGATCGATCTGCCCGAGGCTTTGTTCCGCTTGCGCTATAAAATTGGTGACGTCAGCCTCACTGCCCATGTCTGCTGCAATGGCGTCGGCGCCAATCTCCTTGGCAACCAGCTCAAGTCCCTCAGCGTTGACATCAGTAATCACAAGTTTCGCTGCGCCTTCGGCTCGAAACCGGCGACTCAAGGCCCGACCAATGCCGCTGGCGGCTCCAGTTACAACAATATTTTTTCCGGAAATATCCATAGGTAATCTCTTATAAATGGTTTCTGCTGGACTGAATTGACGTTCTGTTATTGCGTTTCAATGATGGCCTCCGCAATCGTGCCGAAGAGCGTTTTGATTTCTGCTTCAGAGATGATGAGCGGGGGTGACAGTACAAGAGAGTCGCCAATAGGGCGTACCCAAGCGCCTTTTTCGTAACAGCGCTTGGCAACCTCAGCCCCTCGCTGCAGAGGCGCCTCTGGTCTAGGCGCCAGTTCAATTGCGCCTAGCAGCGCAAAACATCTGATATCGATCACCTCAGGTACATCCTGAAGTGACATAGCTGTGTCTTGCCAAACCGTTTGCAGGCTTGCGGGGCGTTGAAAGAGCGCTTCATTTTCGTAGATATCAAGGGTCGCCATGCCAGCGGCGCAAGCAACTGGGTGACCCGAGTAGGTATACCCATGATTTAATTCCACGCCAGGGACGTCGGAGCTCATAAATCGTTCAAAAATCTCGTCAGAAACAAAAACGCCACCCATTGGAATGGTTGCATTGGTAATGCCCTTGGCTGTGGTCATGATGTCCGGCGTGACCCCAAAACGTTCGGCTGCGGTGCAGGCTCCAGTGCGACCAAAACCGGTAATAACCTCATCAAAAATCAGCAGAATACCGTGCTGATCGCAGATTTCTCTGAGTAATTGAAGGTAGCCAACTGGCGGCAAATGCACGCCGCCGGCGCCACCTACAGGCTCAACAATGACTGCTGCGATGGCATCAGCGCCATGCAGTTCGACCAGCCGCTCTAGATCAAGTGCGAGATCCTTGCCCTCCGGGGGGAGGCCTCGGGCAAATCGATTTTCCGCTAGGCCATGGGTTTGTCGAATATGGTCAGTGCCTGGGAGTAAAAGTCCAAAGGGATTTCGATTCTTTACCAAGCCGCCAACGGACAAGCCGCCAAAGCCCATGCCGTGATAGCCCTTTTCTCTGCCAATCAACCTTTGTCTGCCGGCTTCACCGTTGCGGCGATGGTAGGCGAGGGCGATTTTAAGCGCGGTGTCGACTGACTCTGAACCCGAGTTGGTAAAAAATACATGGTTAAGTGGATCGGGTACATGCTGAACCAGACGATTAGCGTATTGGAATGCGAGAGGGTGCCCAGAGTTAAAACTGTGGGCAAAATCAAGCTGCTCGAGTTGCTGGGCAATGGCCTCATTGATGTGGGGCCGATGATGTCCGGCATTCACGCACCATAATCCTGCGCTGCCATCTAGGGTTTTGTGGCCATTGCTATCGGTATAATACATGCCTTTGGCTGAAACAATAAAACGTGGGTCTTGTTTAAATTGGCGCTGTCCGGAAAACGGCATCCAAAAAGCGTCCAGGTTATCCGGTGCTAAATTATGGTTAGGGTCTGGATTCATAAGGAGGTTGCTCAGTCAATCAGTTGTAAAAGTGCTTTAGGATCGTCGATTAGATGGTCACACTCAGCCGCTAAGAGCACGTCGCGATCCCTAAATCCCCATGACACACCAACCGCTATAAGACTGCAAGCTCGGGCCGTTTCAATATCAACTGGGGTGTCGCCGATCATGGCCAATTGGTGAGGCGGCAGGCCGAGGCTCTCAATGAGGAGTTGACCCCCAGAGGGATCCGGCTTGTGGGGGAAGCGTCCATTAAACCCGATGATGCCCTGAAACGCATGCTCTGGAAAACAATGTTGCAGACAGCTTTCGGCAGCCTCCTGGTCTTTGTTAGTCAATACAGCGGTCGGGATATCTCGATGCGTCAGTTCGGCAAGCACAGAGGCAATGCCGGGGTAGACCGCGATTTCGTCTGCCCAGGTTTCGTCATAGATTTGTCGCTCCTGGGCAACCAGTTCTTCAATAATTGGCGCTCGCCGTGCATCCTCGGGCAGTGCGCGCTCAGCACATTTGAAAACGCCATCACCAATAAAATTGCGAAATTCTGAGATTGGGTGGGTGGGATAGCCTAGCCTTTTTAACGCCGTGTTAAATGCTGTACCGATGCATCGAAGGGTATCGAGTAGGGTTCCGTCTAGATCAAAGATTAGACCTTTGCAGGGCACTTGCCGAGGGCGTGATAGGTTCAAGTTGGTCATGGATGATTACTCAAAGATCGGGAATCGTCAGACGCTGAAACGTCTGTAAGATAGCTTTTATAGAAATGGTCAGACAGATCAAAAGGGTCGAGTATTGATACTGGGTCCGACACAGAATCCGGCGGGTCGTAAGTTTCATTGCGGCCTGGCGGATCGAGCGGTGCCAGACTGTAGTAGCCTTGTATTGTTCTGGTGATTTGACCAGCTCTTTGCGTGAGCGAGCGCGCCTTTGGCGTCACAAGCAATAGAGCCGAAAATGCCCCCGATTGAGTGGCCCTCAGGCATAAGGCCTCGTGGGCTTCCTGTTCAATTTTCAAGCTGTTGACCGCCTCAGCGAGCGTCTTGTCTTCGTCTTGAGCGTGCTCGACCATGTCGCTCAAGCGCGTGATGATACCGTGATTGCGCCAAATCGATAGAACCGGTGGATAATTGCAAGCTAGTCTTTCAAGTAATGTTTCCAGATCAGTCGTCATCACCGGAATTTGAGTTTTGGGATGCGCGCGTCCGTTGATTGTGATGGTCAGAGTTCCATCTGTTTCCGTAATGTTTAGTTGTTTTTCAGCTGTAGATGCGTCCCCAAAACACATAGGCTGCGCATCCCCTTGAATCTGATGCAGAGCAGCCCAGCGCTCTTGATCTTGGCTAATTGCTATTAGGCTATCGATAAATACTTCAGGCTGTCGGGTTAGCAGGAGAATTGGGCCCACCAGTTCTATCTCGAGTGGTAGCGGTAGCGGACATCCTGCTTGTGCGCAGAGCGACCACCACTGGCAGGCTGACCCAATGGACCAATCCCGACCTCCAAAGTTATTGGGCCAATGGGGCGCACGAAGACGGTTATCTGAAAGCGCTCGAGACCAAATTAAGACTGCGTTTGGGTCATTCTTTCGAGCAGGCTGGGTCCAATGGCGCTCGATGAACTCACGACAGGTTGACGCCTCAAAACGCGGTAAATCATAACTCACTGAGGACCTGATCCTTGGCCGCATTGAGTTTAGCGGCGAACTCATGATCACCACCCCTGTCAGGGTGATGCTTTTGCATTAATTTGCGGTGAGACGAGATAACATCCGCCTTAGTGTAGGGCGGACGCAAGCCAAGGATGGCTTCAGCCTCCTGAGTCGTCAAAGATGAGGCCTCAGAGCCCGGTGGTGTATCTGACGCCGCCTCACCATAGTAGCGATTCAAAAAAGTATCCAGCAGTTGGCAGGACCCTTCGTCTGCCTCGAGCTCGAGGCGTAGGCTTTGCAATTGATCTAAGGACATCTGAGACAGAATATGCCCCGTAAACGAGCCTTTGATCACCTCGCCATCGAGTTCACCTGAATCATGATCTAGAGTCATTTTCAGGTAAAGACTATCAACATGGCTTTGATTACCCGCTGATGGCCCATTTTTCACAGCGGCGATGCCGAGCGCTGCCCGTATGGCCCGCCAAATGTTAACGGCTTGGAACATGCGCATGATGATCGGCAGGCCTCGAGCAAGCATGGTGAGTGCAACCCCAAGGCTCGCTGTAACAGGGTGCAGGCGGCCGGTTACAGCAAGCCCTACCAGCACGATGATAAATAGCGCGCCGACGTAAATCGCAAAAAACTGTTTCAATGAGAGCTGCTTCTTAGCCAGAACCGACCGCAAGACGAGGTAAAGTGCCGCAGCGACAACCACAAAAATGAACATCCGAGCGATCATTTGTTTACAAGCTGCTTGGTCAAAAGGTTGATCCGTGGCTTGTCGCTGCCCAACGCTTTCAGCGCGCGATGGCCACCAGTCGCGTAGGCTGCAACGCCTGCGAGCAATTGCTTAAGTTCGTCGGGACTGGCGAGATTAAAAGGGAGGTAGGCGCCCCCGGACAGTCTCGCCATGGTTTGGAAAGCTCGAGAAACACCTGGGTCTCCGCCCTCATGGAACAAGAATAATGGCACTCCCCGCAGCCCAAAATTGCCTGCTTCTGCGCATAAGTCGTCCACGGACTCTTCGATGGCATCACCGACGAAAATGACTGCTTTAATCGGCGATTGATGGTGAGTCCTCAGGGCATGCTTTAAAAAACGATGAATCTGCGTGTGTCCACCCTGACACCGAACTTTCTGCATCGACGCTTGCAAATCAGCGGCATTGTCAAAAAAACGGGATGCCTTCAACTCTCGGAAGCCGCGGTAGAAACAAAGCTGGACCCCAAGACGTTGATTGGTTGCGACCGCTTGAAACATCTCGTGCTGAATTTGGCTTGCCTGATCCCAGGTTGGCTCCCGCGACGCAGTCGCGTCTAACCCGAATATGAGTCTGTGCGAAGCAGGCTTTCCAGGAAGGTGTGAAAAAGCATTGGCTTTCTCAACAAAGGCTGCGATATCGGTCGAAGGTGTCTGAGTGGCGGGTGGTTTCTTGCTCATCTTAGGGTAAGGATATAGGCTTTGAGCTTCGCTGCAAGTATTGAAAGTTAAACCGTCTCGAGTTGACAAAGGGAGTTTATGCAAACCAAAACGCGTTTAGTGTTGGCGATTGCTAGCAGTGCCTTATTTGACTTGACAGAAAGCGATGCCGTTTTTCGCCGGCAGGGGTTAGACGCTTATCGCGATTATCAAATTGCTCACGAGAAAGAACCCCTGTTACCGGGCGCCGCATTTGATCTGGTGAAAAAGCTACTAACCCTGGGCCAAGGCAATGTTGTCGATGTCGAAGTGATTTTACTATCCCGAAATTCTGCGGACACGGGACTGAGGGTTTTTAATGCTATTCAGTCGTATGAATTGGATATTCGGCGAGCGGCCTTCACAGGCGGGTCTCCGCCTTTTCGATATATGAAACCTTTTGGCGTGCATTTATTCTTATCTTCGAATCCAATAGATGTCGTAGACGCATTGGATAATGGATTTGCGGCAGCATCGGTTCTGTCTCATTGCCTAGAAGCTACAGAAACCCCCACCATCAAGTTTGCGTTTGATGGCGATGCAGTTTTGTTCTCCGATGTAGCTGAGCAGATTTATCAACGAGAAGGGCTTGCAGCATTCACTGCGCAAGAGCAAGCCGCTGCTGATGAGCCTTTGCCAAGAGGCCCTTTCGCTGAATTTTTAACCCGACTACACGAAATTCAACAGCATTATGACGCAGAAGCAATGGCCTGCCCGATTCAAACGGCGCTGGTCACTGCCAGATCAGCACCGACTCATGAGCGCGTTGTAAAGACCCTTAGGAGCTGGGGTATACGCTTAGATGAGTCTTTATTTTTAGGCGGTATGGATAAAACTGAATTCTTGGGTGCTTATGGAGCGGACATTTTTTTTGACGATCAGGCAGAGCATTGTCATCTTGCAAGCCGTGTCGTGGTGTCAGGCCATGTGCCTCATGGTATTAAAAATCTGCGTTAAAACCTTTTGGTGAAAAAAGTACCCAACGCCAAGTAGTTCCCAAAACCTTTTAGTGAAAAAAATATTCAATGCCAAGTAGCCCCCTCTGGCTAAACAATCATAAGCACCTGTTGATATCCAAAGGCGCAATAGACCATCTTTGTGAGCCATCAAAATCGCCTTTACATTTCGTGCGATCTGGAGTCGTTCTGAGGATGAACCTGTCTGGCACCTTTATCGCCGTCTATGTTTGGTTCCAGCGGTCAGCCATTTTGTGAGCCATCAAAATCGCCGCCGAAGCCCATAGTATTTTTAGTCGTTCCGAGGATAAAGCTGATTGGCACTTTATGGGGGTCTATCATCGTTTCCAGCGATGAGCTGTCTCAGTCATAAGCCGGCAATTCACGATCTTAGACCGCTAATGCTGTTGTTGGATGATCGTGATGGAATTTGTCAGCGCTTGGACTTTAGCTCGCGAGCGTCCGTCGTCAGGTGCACGATTAGGTATTCCAAAAAGAAATAATAAAATTTATACTAAAGTAGTTTGGTTATATGTTCAGAGGTAGGCGAGGGCGCTTCAATGAAACTACAGCAGCTGAGGTATATCTGGGAAGTGTCACGGCACGGTTTAAATGTGAGCGCAACCGCGCAAAGTTTATTCACCTCTCAGCCGGGTATTAGTAAGCAAATTCGCTTGTTAGAAGATGAGCTTGGGGTGGAAATATTTGCCCGAAGTGGTAAGCACTTAACACATATTACTCCGGCTGGTGAGGAAGTGATCGCAAAAGCGGGCGAAATTCTGAGCCAGGTTAATAACATCAAACGAGTAGCCCAGGAGTTTCGAGAAGAAACCCGTGGGCAATTGAGCATTGCGACAACCCATACCCAGGCACGCTATGCCTTACCAAAGGTTATTGATCGATTTATTTCAGATTACCCGGAAGTTTCGTTGCATATGCACCAAGGGACACCTCAACAGATCGCTGAGTTAGCATCGGATGGGCAAGTGGATTTCGCGATTGCAACAGAGGCGCTAGAGCATTTTACAGATCTGCTGATGTTGCCTTGTTACAGCTGGAATCGGTGTGTGGTTGTGCCCAAGGGGCATCCGTTAGCAGCGACCCAAACCTTGACGCTTGAGATGGTAGCGGCCCATCGGCTTGTAACCTATGTCTTTGGATTTACCGGACGCTCAAAATTAGATGAGGCCTTTGCGGCAGCAGGACTTGAGCCAAGAGTAGTCTTTACAGCCACTGATGCAGATGTCATCAAGACATACGTCCGACTTGGCTTGGGTATCGGTATTATGGCAAAGATGGCTTTCGATCCGGATCAAGATACGGATTTGGTTGCGATTGATGCAAGCCATTTGTTTGCGCCCTCGATAACCATGATTGCGTGTCGTCGTGGGACTTTTCTTAGGACCTATATGTTCGAATTTATGGAACTGTTTGCACCGCACTTGACCAAAGATCGCGTGCAAGCAGCTTTGTCGGCGAGTGATCCCGAGGCCGTCGCTAACCTATTCCAAGATGTGGAAATGCCTACTCGATAAAGCAATAGCGAGATTCAGGATCAAAGCTGTTGCCTCGGACATTGAAGCGTCCCCTCGGCCGTGAAACAATGCGCCGCGGAGCATGGAGGAGGGTGATCGATGGATTTGGTTTGCTTGGATTTGGAGGGTGTGCTTATTCCAGAGATCTGGATAGCATTTGCCGAAGAGACAGGAATCTCAGCGTTGCGTGCGACCACTCGAGATATCCCCGATTATGATCAGTTGATGACCCAGCGACTGGCCTTGCTTGACGAGCATGGACTAAAGTTGCCAGAAATTCAGCGGGTGATTCAAAGCTTGAAGCCGTTGCCGGGCGCTGTTGAGTTTTTGAGAGGTCTGCGCTCTGCATACCAAGTCGTCATTTTATCCGATACGTTTTATGAGTTTGCCATGCCCATGATGGCGCAACTTGAGATGCCGACGCTGCTTTGTCATCGTTTACTGGTTGCCGATGACGGACAGATCACCGGTTATCGTCTGCGACAGGTGGATCCAAAACGACAAGCGGTTAAGGCTTTTGCGGAGCTTAACTACCGAATTTTCGCGGCCGGAGATTCCTACAACGACACCACAATGCTAGGTGCCGCAGACGCGGGCTTTTTATTTAAGGCACCCGCTCATGTCATTAAAGAGTTTCCAGAGTTTCGAGCAACAGATGATTACCAGGTGCTTCGGCGGTTGATCGATGAGGCAGCAGCAAATGACACTAGGTCCGAGTAGCGATATGTAGAAAATGTGCTATCGTGCTGATCGAAATGGCAGCCCGTCAATCGCCTCAAGAAAGATAAAGGTGATAGCTTAATGATGGCAAGGGCTTCAGGAGAGAAAAGCAGGCGAAGAATCTGCTCCCCTTAACGAATCAGCATCGCCCAGAACCCATAAATGCTAGTGCTCAGCACAGAGAGAAGCCTGAAAGCTAGGCTGAGTTCTAACGCGGCACCCGGACAATTGAAATAGGCTCTGGGAATGCATTAAAGATTAGGAGCTCGTCTGGGTAAGGAAAACTCGGTTGTTCAGGAAGAATTTTGGGTTGTTTAAATGGCTTGTATAAAACATGGTATGACAATTCGCGAGCAAGAAAGGGGTTTGCGATACGTTAGATTCAGGAATGAGATGAGGAGCAAGATATGGGTAGTGCAGGGGCAAAGTTAAGGCAAGCAATCGCTTCAGAATCACCGCTTCAAGTAGTCGGCACCATTAATGCCTACACGGCGATCATGGCGGAGTCTGTTGGCTACCGCGCGATCTATCTGTCGGGTGCGGGCGTTGCCAATGCATCCTTCGGTTTGCCGGATCTGGGTATGACCTCATTGAATGATGTTCTTGAAGATGTTCGTAGAATCACCAACGCGTCCGAATTGCCCTTGTTGGTCGATGTCGATACTGGATGGGGTGGCGCATTTAATATTGCGCGAACCGTGAAAGAGATGATTAAAGCGGGTGCAGCGGGGATGCATATCGAGGATCAGGTCGCACAAAAGCGTTGTGGTCACCGACCCAATAAAGAAATCGTTTCCAGAGAAGAAATGGTTGATCGCATTAAGGCCTCTGTCGATGCTAAGACCGATACAGATTTTATCGTGATGGCAAGAACCGATGCCCTAGCTGTTGTTGGCCTTGATGAAGTAATCGTCAGAGCAAAGCTTTGTGAGGAAGCTGGCGCCGATGCCATTTTTGCTGAAGCTATGACAGATTTGGAAATGTATCGTTCGGTGACGGATGCCGTCGATATTCCGGTGCTCGCAAATATCACAGAATTTGGCTCGACACCGCTTTTTACCACAGATGAATTGGGATCAGTGGGGATCGACATGGCTTTGTATCCGTTATCAGCCTTCCGGGCAATGAATTTTGCAGCGTTAAATATCTACCAAGGCCTTCGGGATGCCGGTACCCAGAGTCATTTAGTTGATCAAATGCAGACGCGAGCAGATTTGTATGATTTTCTTGGTTACCATGAGTATGAAGAGAAGCTTGATCGACTCTTTTCTGAGGAAAGGGGCAAGAGCAGTTAGTTCACAGGTGCCAAGATGCAAAGATTCAAAGATTCAAAGATGCAAAAATGCAAAGTTGCAAAGTTGCAAAAATGCAAAGTTGCGATGTCACTAAAAATATCCAGCCGAGATGCTGAATCAAGTTGAGGCAGCTACATTAGCAGCGATCTAATCCTCATCCATTGAAAAAGCATAGACGGATTCAGGTAAACCATTGAACAAAAAGATTCACAAAGCACGAACAAAACGAGGAGGGTGGGCACATGGTTGACAAGAAAATAGGCGGCGCAGGTCTGCGTGGGCAGTCAGCAGGCGAAACGGCATTATGCACGGTTGGTAAAGAAGGCGCAGGGCTCACCTATCGGGGTTACACGATAGAGGATTTGGCGGCGAATGCCCGTTTTGAAGAAGTTGCTTATATGTTGCTCTATGGCGAATTGCCGAAGGCCGATGCGTTGGCCGCCTATGAACAAAAGTTAACCGGTATGCGAGATTTGCCCGATGCCTTAAAGGCTGTTTTAGAGTCCATTCCAAAGGAAACTCATCCAATGGATGTAATGCGGACGGGTTGTTCGATGTTGGGTAACCTTGAACCAGAAACGGATTTCAGCCAGCAGCAAGAGGCAGCGGATCGCCTCTTGGCGGCGCTACCTGCGATCATTTGTTATTGGTACCGATTTAGTCACGATGGGGTGCGCATTGATACGCAGACCGGAGAAGACTCCATTGGTGGACATTTTCTGAAAATGTTGCTTGATGATGAGCCTAGCGATTTACATCGAGCGGTGATGAATTGTTCTTTAATCCTCTATGCTGAACATGAATTTAACGCAAGCACGTTCACGGCTCGGGTCTGCGCTGCGACCCTATCGGATATGTATTCCTGTGTGACTGGCGCCATTGGTTCTTTAAGAGGCCCATTACATGGTGGCGCTAATGAAGCGGCGATGGAGTTAATCGAAAAGTTTGAGCGGGTAGAAGAGGTTGAATCAGAGATTCTCGCGATGTTAGAGCGAAAAGATTTAATTATGGGCTTCGGTCACGCAATCTATCGAACTTCCGATCCTCGGAACGCCCTAATTAAAGACTGGGCTCGGCAGCTCGCTGAAAAAAATGGCGACACCACGTTGTACGATATTTCCTGCCGCATCGCCGATACCATGTGGAACACCAAGGAGCTGTTCCCAAATGCAGATTTCTTTCACGCGTCTGCTTATAACTACATGGGAATTCCCACAAAGATTTTTACACCGATCTTTGTAATGTCACGACTTACGGGTTGGGCGGCTCATGTGATGGAGCAACGGTCCAATAATCGTTTGATCAGGCCGAGCGCGGACTATATCGGTCCCGATATCAGGCCTTACGTACCGATGGCGGAACGCTAGCTTGAGCGGTTTGAAGGGGTGCTGGTGTTGCGTACCCACGAGCCCCTATAGTTGATGCGGCCCCTACAGATCATAGCAATGGTTCGATTTACCCCGCGAAGGGTTCTGGATCAGGCACAAAGCGTGAGCGTTTTATGAATCAGCAATGGTCGTTACCAGATCTGTGTGATGCGCATCCCGAAAAAGTTCGAGTGGCTGAGCCCATGTTTAATCAATACGGAGGGCGCGCGGCTTTTTGGGGGCAGATTTCAACGGTCATCTGTTTCGAGGATAACTCCTTGGTTGCAGATCGAGTCTCTGAGTCTGGCCTGGGCAGGGTTTTAGTCGTTGATGCGGGTGGTTCACTTCGGTGCGGTATGTTGGGAGACAATCTTGCCCAGAAAGCCCTAGATAACGAGTGGGCAGGACTGATTATTTATGGCTGCATCCGAGATGTAGATATCATTGAGAGAATGCCGCTAGGTGTCGCTGCTTTAGCCACGCATCCAATGAAAAGCGTGAAGCGAAATGTTGGTAGACGAGACGAAATCGCCAGTTTTGCCGGCATTGATTGGGTGCCTGACGAGTATGTTTATGCCGATAATAACGGTATTTTGGTGAGCAAGGGTCAATTGTCGATCGACTAAAGCCATTTGCCAACAGGTCTTAGATAAACCCAGTATCTGCCCATTGCGGTATCGAAGCGCCTCCAGCCTGACAGACCCTGCGGCGCTTATAGATTAAGTTGGCGCAGTTCCAGATCTGTTTCGGCCTCAGTCCAGACTTTAGAAAATCGGCTTTGATAGGCCCGAGCACTTATCAAATCATCCGAGGATGCCCAACCGCGCATAATTTCGTAATCCGGCCTAAGGAAGATGCCTCGGTCATCTATGAGAACAAAATCCTCGCGTGTTTGTGGGGAGTTCGTGGTCGTGCGCTTGATGGTAAGACTCGAGGGCAGCCTGCGAGCTAGCTCTAAGAGGTAGTGTCCTTGTTCAACGATGAGGCGGTTGTCTTGGATAAGAATTTGAATAAAGGTATGGCGATTGGCTCTGGCAAGGTCTGAGCAGATGCTCTGGAGTGCTGATCGACTATAGAGCTCCGGGTCGAGCTGAGGCGACCATATTTTGATACTGCGCTGGGCAGTTTGGCAGATCAAGTCCAGGGTCTGCTCAGTCTGGGAGAACCCGCTAAAATGTGTGCGAGCATGAAGCTTGTCCGACAGTGCTTGCGCTGGATCAAAATTGGGTTCGGCGAAAGGGATCTGATCGGGAACGGCAATGTTAAGGCTCAAACCGTCACCCTCTGGTTCAAAACCCAGCCAAGCGGCAGAATCTGAGTGCCACGCAAAGTCGACGAGCCGGAGGGCACGGCTTCCATAGCGAATGGCTTTGCTTTTGATGGCATTGATTAAAGCGAGCAGGGCTTCATTGGAGTGAGTGTCAACGGGCCTCAAGCGTCTAATGTCGCTGCCATGACGTACCTCAGCTATCGCGATGGTGGTTTGATTTTGAATGGCTCTAAAATATTCTGTATTGCCTTCTGCCTGTGGCGTTGTCGAACCCTGGGTAGGCCTCTGAGACGAGTCTGAGCTGTCATCTGACACCTGTTCAAAGGTCGCTCTACTGATTTCTTCAATGCCTAGATCGGGGCTCATTAAAGCCCTCTGGTCTAGGCGCCTTTGGTTTTGCCACTCGCCTGCAATGGGCGCCTGCCAACGCATGGGACGGTGCATAATGCCAGCGTCTTCAAATTCCTCTCCCGAAACGACAAAGCCCAAGCGCTCATAAAAGGTGATGACAGGTAGTTGAGCATGCAAAAACAGTGTGTCGAAGCGCTCCGCACCGAATTGCATGATGGTCGTCATGAGCGCGTCGGCAATACCTTGCTTGCGAAATGGAGCTTTTACCGCGAGTCGAGAAATTTGCCCTTTAGGGGTTAGACGAACGCATCCTACAGCCTGCTCTGCAGGTAGATCCGCCAAGAAATGCCAGCTGACGCCATCGAGTTGATCCCATTCCTCCTCCTCCGGTACGTTCTGTTCAACAATGAAGACCTCTGTCCGCAGTACGGTGAGCGGGGGTTTGCCGACCGACCATTCAATAGCACGAATGCTAACGTCGCGAAGTTTAAGGGATGTCATCGTTTGCATTAAGAAATTGCTCTGCCAACTGCTGCGCGA
>JADHNJ010000081.1 GCA_016779565.1 Pseudomonadales bacterium | reverse complement strand
ACGACTATCGAGCGGCAAAAATTGCCATTTAAGGATTGTCGAAAAAACTTTAAATCACCTAAATAGCTGTTTTTATTGAAAAATAATTTTTGGCACGACGATTGCGTTAGGGAAGGGCAAAACACCAAAAGTGAATGGAACAATAACATGAATTGGGTCGATAACATCCTCGGAGGACATAGCACGGCGCTACAGATGCGGTCGAATCGGGCCGAGATCTTGGCAGGGAACGTCGCGAACTCCGATACCCCTGGGTTTAAAGCTCGGGATATCGATTTTAAAGCCGAGTTTGAAAAACGGCTAAGTGGCACGGAGTCGGGGTTGAAGATGACCAACAGCAAGCATATGGCCATGAACGACACCATGAACTCTCAGCTGCTGTACCGGATTCCAGAAAATTTTAAAGCCAATGGTAATACCGTGGAAGCGGAGGCAGAACAAGCGGCTTTCACCAAAAACGCTGTGCAATACCAAGCGAGTATTCAATTTTTAAGTTCAAAAATGCGCGGCATTCGGCTCGCGCTTAAGGGAGAGTAATCGTGAGTTTAATGAATGTGTTTGGGGTTAGTCACAGCGCGCTGACTGCACAAACCTCAAGACTCAATGTGATCGCTGAGAACCTCGCGAATGCAGAGGTCACAACCGGCGATCCAGAAACAGCCTACAAAGGCAAGTACCCGCTGTTTAAGTCGGTTTTAACCGAAGCGCAAGGTCAAGGCGATGCTGTGGGTATGGGCGTCAAATTTGATGGCACCATCGAAGATACGCGGCCAGCGCGTAGCTCCTATGAGCCAGGTAACCCTTTGGCGGACGACGACGGCTTTGTCTATAAGTCCAACATCAATTCCGTGCAAGAGATGGCCAATATGATGGAGGCCACTCGCAGCTATCAGACCAACGTCGAAATGATGAACACCGCAAAGCAGTTGCTAATGCGAACACTCACGCTCGGACAGTAAGGAAACCCAAGATGACAATCAGTTCAGTACATCAATTGTTGGGCATGAGCGACCCAACCCAAGACGTATCTAAAGGGCGCGGCAAAAGTGAGCTTGGTCAAGAAGACTTTTTGGCGCTGATGGTGGCCCAACTTGAAAACCAAGATCCCACCAAACCCATGGATAACAATGAGTTCCTCAGCCAGATGGCGCAGTTCAGCATGGTCAACGGTATCGAAGACTTGAACGGCAACTTCAGCAATGTGTCCGAATCGATCTTAGGGGCTCAGGGTTTACAGGCAGCTAGCTTGTTAGACCGGCAAGCAATTATCGAAACCGATAGCGCAAGCTTCAATGGTGTTGCGCCGGTCGAAGGCGTAATCGACCAGCCTGAGCCGATGGGACAGATCGAGATGCAGATTCGTGACAGCCAAGGCGCGCTCGTTCGAACTATGAGCCTCGAGCCCACCGCTGCTCGGGAAATTTCATTCGAATGGGATGGCCGTGATCAATCCGGCCGATCTGTTGATGCCGGTAATTATTACTTTGCGGTTGCAGGCGCCGCCAATGGTCAGCTGCGTAGCTTACCGGTAGCAATGGCCAACCGGATTGAGAGCGTCAGCCTCGATCAAACTACCCAACGGGTAACACTCAATTTAGCCAATGGCCGCACCGCGACCTTGGATGATGTAAGGGAATACCGCTAAGCGGATCGTTTAACTTTTTAGGAGTCTATACATGGCATTTGATACTTCAGTCTCGGGCATATTAGCGGCATCGGCGGATCTCGGTATTATTGGTAACAATATCGCGAACAGTTCCACGTCCGGTTTTAAATCTTCTCAGGGTGAGTTCACCGATATTTATGCGGCGAGTTTGCTCGGCACACCTGGCACCGCAATTGGTCAAGGGGTGTCGCTAAATTCAGTGACCCAGGATTTCTCTCAAGGGAATATCGAATTCACCAATAACTCGTTAGATCTGGCGATCAACGGTTCTGGTTTTTTCCGCTTGAGCGACGGCGGTGTGGCAACGTATAGCCGAGCTGGCGCGTTTCAGTTGGATCGTGATGGTTTTATCGTAAACGCCTCGGGCCTGCAGCTGCAGGGCTACCCAACGGACGATGAAGGGAATATCACCGGTGAGCTAGGCTCACTGCAACTAACCACTGCTTTGGTTGACCCTAAAGGCACCGGTAACGTTTCGGTCACGGCAAACGTCGACTCCCGGGATTTAGCTGCTGAACCTTGGAACCCTGATGCAAATGGCGGCGCTTTAAATGCGTTCGCGAACCCCCCAGTGCTTGCCAAGGCTGATCAATATAATTCCTCGACTTCGTTAACGGTATACGACGGTCTGGGTAACCCGCATGTCTTGAGCCTCTATTTTGCTAAAACAGCCGCCGACAATACTTGGGAGACTCGAGTCGCCATAGACGGTGTTGAAATTGACCCAGTGGATGCTGACGGCAATGCGGTCGTCCCCACGATTCCTTTTGAAGCCAATGGCCAGTTAGCAGAAGCCAACAAGCCTTTGCTGGTTAACATCGCCAACTGGACACCGCTTAATGCCAATGGCGCCCCTAATGGCGCGGCGGCTCAGGCGTTTACTGTGGATTTGTCCTCTTTCACCCAGTTCGGCGCCTCTTTTGCGGTCAGCACGGTGCAGCAAGACGGCTACACCACTGGTCAGCTTCGGGGTCTTGAAATTGACGATACAGGGGTTTTATTTACCCGATACACCAACGGCCAGTCGCGTCAGCAGGGCCAGATTGCGGTCGCTAATTTTACTAACCCCAATGGGTTGCAACCGGTGGGCGATACCTCGTTTGTAGAGACGTTCTCAGCCGGTGCGCCGACGATTACCACACCCGGTCTAAGTGGTACCGGTTTGCTTCAGTCCGGCGCCTTGGAATCCTCAAATGTTGAGATCACCCAACAGTTGGTACGAATGATCATTGCGCAGCGGAACTTCCAGGCCAACGCCCAGATGATTCAGACCGAAGACGCGGTGACTCAGACCGTGATTAACCTGCGATAACCCAAGCAAGTACAAGCAAGTAAAGGAGCGTAGATCGTGACGAAGTTAATGGAATTGTCAGCACTGGGGGCACGGGAAACCATGCTCGCCCAGGCGATGAATTCTCATAATCTTGCAAATGCCAGCACGCCGGGTTTCCGTAAGGATCTGGCGACCTATGCGGGCACCCGGTCTACCGATGGTCTTAAAAATGGGGTCGATCTCTCCCCGGGCACGGTGCAAACAACTGGGAACAAGCTCGATGTGGCAATCGATGATTCTAGCGCTCAGGGTGAAGGCTATCTCGTGATTGAAACCCCGGACGGCGGCGAAGCCTATAGCCGGCGGGGTGACCTACGGGTAGATCTTGACGGGTTTTTAGTCAACGGCGCTGGGCAATTTGTGATGGGTGAGGGTGGCCGTATCGCGGTGCAGCGTTATAACGAAATCGAGATTGCCGCCGATGGCACCATTTCGATTCAGCGGCTAGGCGCCCTTCCTAATGCCATGCAGCAAGTGGACCGGCTCATGTTGGTTCGGCTTGATGAAGAGCAAACCATGGTTAAAGGAGAGGATGGACTGCTGAGAATAGAAGACGGCAGCGAGGCGATACCGGATGCCAGTCTCCGGGTAGTCTCCGGTGCCCTTGAGACCAGTAACGTCAACCCTGTGGATGCTTTGGTCGAGATGATCAGTCTTGCCAGACGCTTTGAAACCCAGGTCAAGTTAATGCAGTCGTCCCAAGAAAACCAACAGTCACTCGATCAAATTTTACGCTTCTCGTAAGCCAGGATTCAGTAAGGAGTTAACCCCATGAACCAATCATTATGGATCGCCAAAACCGGTTTAGATGCGCAGCAAACGAAGCTGACGACGATCTCGAACAACTTGGCAAATGCCAGCACAGCCGGCTTCAAGCGATCGCGTGCGGTGTTTGAAGATCTCTTGTACCAAAACGTGCGGCAGTCCGGTGCGCAATCCTCTCAGGATACGACGCTACCGTCGGGTTTGATGCTTGGCCTAGGTGTGCGCACCGTCGCCACCGAAAAACTGTTCAGCCAGGGCAACTTGGTAGAAACGGGTAACGCCTTTGATGTCGCTGTTGAAGGTCGAGGTTTTGTCGAAGTTTTGATGCCGGATGGCACCCAGGCGTTTACACGAGATGGCTCGTTTCAAGTGGATAACCAGGGCCAGTTAGTCACCTCGAGCGGCTACGTGGTCCAGCCAGCCATTACCATTCCAGAGGGCGCCCAGTCGGTGAGCATTGGCGCTGATGGCACGGTATCGGTGGTCACGCCAGGTTCTGCAGTAGCAACCCAGGTAGGCAATCTTCAGCTCACGGATTTTATTAACCCGGCTGGTCTGATGCCGATGGGTAAGAACTTATACGTCGAAACCGCTTCCAGCGGTACCCCCCAAGGGGGTAACCCTGGGGTCAATGGTCTTGGCACGATCATGCAAGGCTTTGTCGAGAGCTCCAACGTCAATGTGGTTGAAGAGCTGGTCAATATGATCGAGACCCAAAGGGCCTACGAGATTAACAGCCGCGCGATCTCAACCAGTGATCAGATGTTGCAGTTCATCACCAATAACACCTAACGGTTTGGATAGGTTCATGATTAATCTTAGAGTTATTCATCTTTTCGCGATTGCAGGCCTCGCTGGTTGTGCTGGGCATCCGACCTTGCAACATCCAAAGTACGCGCCTGCCATTGTGCCAGTCATTGAAGATGCGGGCCCCGCCTCCCGGGGTAGTTCGCTCTATTCCTCGGCGACAGAAGTCATGCTGTTTGAAGACGTTAAGGCATCTCGCGTGGGCGATATTGTCAACGTTCTGCTAGCGGAGCGTACCGATGCTTCAAAAAGCAACGATTCGAGCGTGACCAAATCCAATGAGTCCACGATTGCTAACCCAATCTTAGGGGGTCAAGCCAGAGATAAACTCGGCTCGTTTAGGGGTTACGACTTTAATATGGGCTTTGGTTTTGAGAGTGATCAAGCCTTTTCTGGCTCTGGCGCGAGCAACCAAAGCAACCAGTTATCGGGCAGCATTGCGGTCACCATCATTGAAGAGCTGCCCCGAGGCAACTTGATTGTACAAGGCGAGAAATGGATCAGCCTAAACCAAGGCAGCGAATACATTCGCATCCGCGGCATTGTCCGCAAAAGCGATATCTCCAGCAACAATACGGTGCTATCCACACAAATCGCAGATGCCCGAATTGGCTATGGCGGCACCGGCGCGCCCAGTGACGCCAGTCGCATGGGCTGGGCCTCACGTTTCTTTAATTCAGTTCTGCAACCGTTTTAGACGTTGGAAAAGCTTATGACCAGTCCACGAACAACATTTTTGATCGCAACCGTTATTTTTTTGGCGTCGCTGCTGGTCATGCCTGCCGCGAACGCGATCCGGGTTAAGGACGTTGCCGATGTCGCCGGCGTTCGCACCAACCACCTTGTGGGCTATGGCCTGGTAGTCGGCCTACCCGGAACTGGGGATAAAACCACCCAGGCACCTTTTACCGTGCAGAGCCTAAAAAACATGTTACAGCAGCTTGGGGTCACGATTCCGGCTAATGTTAACCCGCAGCTTAAGAACGTCGCCGCGGTCGCGGTGCACGCTGAATTGCCTCCCTTTGCCAAACCTGGGCAGATGATCGATGTGACGGTGTCATCCCTTGGTAACTCAGAGAATCTGCGGGGCGGCACTTTGCTGGTCACCCCACTCAAAGGGGTGGATGGCCAAACCTACGCATTAGCGCAGGGCAATTTAGTGGTTGGCGGCTTTATGGCGAGCGGCGGCGATGGCTCGTCGGTGACGGTCAATACTCCGAGTGCGGGCACAATACCAAACGGCGGTCAGGTCGAGCGGGCGGTCGAGAGTGCGTTTTTAACCTCTGATATTTTGCAACTGGATCTTAAAAAACCCGATTTCACCACGGCCCAACGTCTGGCAGATCGGATTAACGAGTTCCTAGGGCCAGAGTCGGCCTTACCTGTCGATGGCTCCTCAGTTCGAATTATGGCGTCTCTGGATACCCGCTCTAAAGTCGC
>JADHNJ010000080.1 GCA_016779565.1 Pseudomonadales bacterium | reverse complement strand
TCTTTTGATCCCCGATGGTTCTGAGTCCCTTGAAACCCTACTCGACATCCACAACGCGTCTGATTGGGTTCACAAACCAGCCAAGCCAGAGGCCATCGTCGAAAAGATTCAGGCGGTGCTACGACGCCGACATCTTTAACATCTCTTCGCCAAGGCATCTTAACTTAAAGCGACACCGCTACCCTGCGGGTTACTTCAAGCCTCTTTGGCCTAATCAAAGCCGTGACACGCCTATACCACCTCAAAGTGCTCGGCAAATGCAATCCTTTATGGTCACTCAAACACCTACCTAACCTATGAGCCGATTCTCGGCGCCGCGCCCTAACCATTCGAAATCACCAGCGAAAATTGTGCATCGTTGTTTGGCGATAGGTCTCATTCGGCAACAAAACAACTGATGGGAAGTTAGGCTCGTTGACCGCATTGGGAAAGCCTTGGGTTTCAAGACACAGCGCGCCATGACGCTGGTACATCCGTTCGCCAGAACCGACGCTGCCGTCCAGAAAATTACCACTGTAAAACTGTATGCCGGGTGCAGTGGTCGAAATGGACATGCTCCTGCCACTGGCTGGATCAACCAGAACCGCAGCGGGTCGCAGTTCGCCAGCAGGCGGGGCTAAAACATAACAATGATCATAGCCACCGGAAACCTCAGCGATTCGCTCACCGATGACCTGCGGCTGGCTAAAATCCATCGGCGTGCCTTTTACTTCTGAGCGCCTGCCCGTTGGTATTAACTGATCATCTACCGGCAAAAAAGCATCCGCATAAAGCCTCAACTCATGATCTAAGATCGACTGGTCTGGGCCAGCCAAGTTCCAGAAAGCATGATTCGTTAGGTTTACCGGGGTTGCCTGATCGCAGGTAGCTCGGTAATCGATCTGCAGCGAATTGTCATCAGATAAGGTGTAAGTTACCTGAACCTGCAGCGTCCCAGGGTAACCTTCTTCACCCTGCGGACTGATGCGGCTAAACTGTACCTGATCATATCCTTGCCCCTCGATCGCCTCCGCTGACCAATCCCGCCGATCAAAACCTAGATCACCGCCATGAAGATGATGCGTATCATGGTCATTCTTAGCCAGCTGATAGTCAGCACCCTCAAGATTGAATCGACCGCTCGCAATACGATTACAAACTCGACCAATGGTCGAGCCAAAATAGCAGGGAGTGTCAGCATATTGCTCGAGACTGTCTCTGCAAAGGGTAATTGCGACATCCTTGCCGCTCGGGGCCGGCAGGATAACCCGGCGCAAGGTAGCTCCAAAGGAGAGTAGTTCAATTTTTAGCCCGTACCGGTTTTCAAGAAAAAATATCTCAGCGGGTAAACCCACCGGCGTAAATCCAAAATGCGTTTTACGTATCGACACAATGGCGCTCTCTGGCAGTGGTTGAATAGGCACAAGCCAACATAGACGGCGGTGCTAAAGGGGCCAAATCTGACCATCAATAGCGCGCCTCGATTAACTTTTGCGCGCTCGAAAAGGCCTGCCACCTAACCTTCATGCGGCAGGAAGGCCGGTCATGGGTAAAAGGTAATGTCCTTTACGGCAGCGGCACTGTTCCTTCCCGGCCCTCTGGCGCCTTAAAACAATAAAACACAATGGTTAGACCGCCACATCGATCGCCCATTGAGACCGAGGTCACAAAAGGCTTATCAAGAGACAAACACCGTGATCAAAGCCAGCGCTTTGAGCCAGAAAATAGCCCGTCTAATCGGGTTGAATTGCTTGCGGATGGCCAGCATCACTACCCAAAGACATAGGCCTCTGGCGCCCTAACGGCTGAGTCTCTACCTGCTCCAGCACTGACAATCGGGCCGACCCATACCGACCCTTACTCACATTTTTTAACTTCGTTTCGCCGTTACCGCAGCCGAGCGCAATTGGCCGTCGGCGCTTGGGTTATTGGCCACCCAAACACATAACTGAGGATCGGCGTGACGGATATCGCCACTTAAGTGTATGCCTTCTTTGGTGAAGACGCCCCAGGCGTTACCATTGGTCACACGAATGTCACCGTTTTCGTCTACTTGGTACAAAAAATCCGGTTCAAAAGGATGCTTAATACTCGGCATTATTCACCTACCCATTCTGTCAGCTTGTGATGCAGCCACCGGACTTTACTCTCTTGGTACCCGGAGAGCACGATCCCCTTCATATAGGTTGACTCAAGGCCCATCTGGACTTTTGGCATGTTGAATGAATCTTGATCAAACACCTTGCCCAAGAAACCGAGCGCGCTAGACCAGTTTTCGTCCTCTTGCAGCCAATGCACTTTAGCGGCAGGTGGTCTTTCGCCCTCAAAGGGCGCCAGCATAATGCATTCCATAATGGCCGAACGATGGTCGTTACCGTTTGGACGGAACCGGTAGACAATGCCATTGAAAGCGCCCCAGGGATGGAAGTTTGGAAACAAGGTGTAATCCAAGCTGTCCATCAGTTCAGCATCGCAATAGGTCTCCACTCGATCACCGGCGATCGCTCTTAAGTTTTCTCGGCTTCGATCAGCTAAAAATTGACGCATCCGAACCCCGTCGGGGATATCAGGTACTGGCGCGTCATGATCTAAGTCCATCATCGACCGCATCAAATCCTGGTTACTCACGTCATTTAGCAGTGGACTGTGGGTGCCTCCAGGGGTGATAACCCGCGAGCAATTTTCCCAGATATCCACCTGGCTATTTACATCACCGATGCTACGCATAATCTGCGGGTGAGTTGCGTTGACGTGGAACGCTTCACAGAAGGCTTCTTGAGCGATTTTCCAGTTGCAAGGCATCACTTTCGCGACATGCGCCTGCTTGTACAGTCCCCCTAAGTTCCATCGCTCAAACTGCCCTGCTAAATCTTTAATAAATTCATCAAACGGGGCACAGTCCTGATCAGGGTTGATAAAGATAAATCCCGCCCAAACTGCGAGGGGAATTTCGGGTAAGGAGAATTCGCTTTGGTTGATTTGGGGAAAATCCCAATCTGCTGGGATATCCTTTAACTGGCCATCGAGTTTCCAGCAGAAACCGTGAAAGGGGCACCGGAGTTCAGCCGCATTGCCATCAAACTCTTTGAGCATTCGCCCTCTGTGCAAACATGCATTTGGGTACGCTTTTAACGTTCCAGCTTCGGTGCGCACAATCAGAAAAGACATGCCGGCAATATCGTATCGGTAATGATCGCCGGGCTCAGGAATATCCTCTTCTCGGCAAGTGAACTGCCAAACTTTTTTCCAGAGCTTTTCGACTTCTCGCTCATGCCATTCAGCACTGGTGTAACGTGAAACCGAATACTGCTGCAGCCCCATATCTTGGGGCGACTGCAACCGCAGTACGTCGGGTACAGGCCTCGAATCTTGATCAAGTAATTGCTGGTAGGTGATCCCAGGAGACCTTGGCATAGACTCTGGATCTAAGGGTTTAAATGCTTCTGACATATGCGCTTCCTCAACCACTCATGACTGTAAATAGCTAATTTGGTCGACCACTGTCTATTCGCCCTAGGCTTTTTCTTTTTGAAACCCCTCAGGTCGCCCTATCGACAGCAGTTTGGACCTGGCCCCATGGTGCCTCTAATTTTTAAGTAGAGCAAGCGGCCCGATTTTGGTTGCTCGTGCCGCGCTCACCTAAACAGATGGGCGATCAAAACTGTCCAGCCGTGGGTATGATTTTCTCGCTAATCGAGGCCAACGACTGATAACGGGTATCGAAATTGGGTAGCGTCATGACCTGCCTCAAGCCCACATTGCTCAAGTCAGAAAGCCTCTCCAGCACCTGATCTTGGGTACCAATTAAGCAGGTACCCGCCAAAATTTTTGGCGTCAGAAATCGTAACTCTTCCGGCACAACCCAGCAGTTGTGTCCGAGATGAATACGCTGATGACGGCGAGACTCGGGATAAGTTGCTAACAGCTGGCAGTAATCCTCCCAGATATCCGCTAATAAATTGGGCGGTTGATGGCCAAAATTACGGTATTGATCATAGGCATAGTGCACTGCCGCCATGGCCATTGCGCCGCACTGGCCAATCACTCGATCAGAGTTGACTGCCTCACCAGCTTCAAGGACGGCGATGGCGGTTAGCGCGGTGGTATAAAATTCCGATCGATCAAGGTTACCTTGCGATCCTGCTTGCAGGGCAGCAAAAACCCCTTCCATGGCGCCGGCAGAAGATGGCAATGACAAGACTGCGCCATCGCCGTATCGCCCAGCCAACGCTAACGACTTCGGTCCAAAACCCGATACATAAAGCGGAATATCATCGGCAAAATTAACAAAGCCAGCATCGGGCATGATGTGTTTAATAAGGCGTTCACCCTCAGCGGTTTCAAAGGTAGCCTCCTCACCCCTTAACAGAGGAGCAAGCGTTTTCAGATAGCTTTCAAAAGCTTTAAGTCTTTGGGGCGGCAAGCCCATGACTCGCATCGCGGTATTGCCAGCACCCACGCCAAAGAAGGTTCTTCCGGGCGCTAACGCGTTGATCGTTGCAATCGCGGCAGCATTTACAGGCGCAGGACGAGTGCCAGAAATGGCAACACCGGTGCCTAATCGAATGCTTTTGGTTTGGGACGCAGCCAGGGCTAGACAAGCGTAACAATCAGACCAGAGCATCTGACTATCGGCAAACCAAGCGTGACTAAATCCCATCTCTTCAGCCGCTAGGGCGTAACCCACATCGCCTACATGACTGGCAATACAGACCCCTATATCCATGAACCCCCCTTGTTTTAGTCATTTACAATTCTGCAAGGATCAGTCGTGCGACGGGAAACAAAAACGACCTGAGCTGGCTCCGCCCAACAAACAGGCTTGACGGTAAGACTTAGCGGCAGATAACCGCCGTGAGCGTCTCAGCAGGCAAGTCGGCAGCCCTCATCGGCAAACTTAACTCTTGCTTATTCGGCACGAGAGAAATCATTTCAGATCGCTGGGCAATCTCGCTAGCTCAAAGCGTCAACCGCAATGCGACCACTACGCCCAAAGGCAATTTTTTTCATCAATTTATCTGCCCATCGTGATGACACTTTACGCACCCGCCCCACCCTACCGCTTTGTTGATACCCTCGATCCAGCGCTTAATCCGCTCATGGGGCGCCTTTCATTTGTGGCCCTCCAGATAATGTGTTGACCCCCGTCAGCTGGCTGGAGCGGCATTACGGGTGCCTTCGTTAGCGGTTGGCCGCTACCTTAGAAGCTTATCTACTACCTTAACGACCGGTAAAACTCGGCGCCCGCTTTTCTAAAAACGCCGCAACGCCCTCACGGTTATCCGCCGATGCATGCGCCTCGTTTTGAAGATCTGCCTCGAGCTGCATCTGTTTATTAAAGTCATTTTCCCAGCTGGCCCAATAGGCTTTGCGGATCAAACCTAAAGACATTGGCCCCCCTGCTAAGCGAGCCGCCATAGTACGAGCCTCATCTTGGAGCGTCTCATCTGGCACAACGCGATTAATGAGCCCCCACTCCAGGGCCTGAGGCGCGGGCAATCTTTCTGCTAACAGCGACAATTCCATGGCACGTCCCCAGCCAATTAATCGAGGTAAGTACCACGTAGCGCCGCCATCGGGTATCAAACCAATCTTGGCAAATGCCTGCAAGAAGTAGGCTGACTCCCCAGCGATCACAATGTCGCCGGTTAAAGCCAGGCTCATACCTACCCCTGCTGCCGGCCCATTAACTGCAGTCACTACCGGAAATGATAAATTTCGAAGCTTGTTCATTAAGGGCGCATAGTGGGTTTCTAACGCAGATCCGGCTGGCGTCACCTCACTGCCTTGTCCTCGAGCTTGTAAATTGGCGCCAGCGCAAAATCCCCGGCCCGCGGCATTGATTAGCAAACATCGCACCGTATCATCTCGAGCAGCCTTTGAGACCGCAACTGACAACTGCCGTACCATCTCGGTCGACAGCGCGTTTAACACTTCTGGGGCATTTAAGGTTACGGTTGCAATTCGATCTTCAACATTCAACAGCACTAATTCTTCACTCATCTATCTACTCCTGCTAAAAAATAATTCCTTCACCTGGTTCTACTGCCGAGCACTCGATCAGCCGAAAACCACCTATCCATGTTGGCTGATCATGAGCCTGTTCGGTCTTTGACACTCGG
>JADHNJ010000032.1 GCA_016779565.1 Pseudomonadales bacterium | reverse complement strand
GCATAAGGGAATTGGCCTTTAATCGTTCGAAATGCGGTGATCGATGCAATGTTCACGATGCTCCCAGAACGCCCCGAGGATTGGGCCCACTCGGTGTAGTACTTTGAAAGTCGCCATGCGGCTTTTAGATTGGTATCAAACACGTAATCCCAATCGTCGTCATCAATCATGGTATACGTTTTAGCACCTGCCTCAACGCCGGCATTATTAATCAGAACATCCGCCCCACCATAGACCTCAACCGCAGTATCCAAAAAATTCTGAGCAGACGCTGGATCGCGCACATCGAGCGGCACCCCTAAAACGACGTAGCCTTCATGAGTCAACTCATCAACTCGCGCTTGAATTTTATCCAAGCGTCTTGCACCCAAGACGACTTGCGCTCCGGCTCGCGCTAAAACGCCGGCAAAGTGATGACCGAAACCCGAGGATGCGCCAGTGACTAACACTGTCTTACCTTCTAACGAAAACAACTCTGTCATTGCGCTTTCCTTTTAATCCCTAAAGTTCCGAGGCGGCTTAAGCTAGGCCCCTTAAGATGGTGTCGCGGTCAAAGATCCTGTGGAATCCATTGCATGGCTCGTCTTAAACCTGAATATTTTGGCTGATCGATCGCGACTTGATTAACCACAGTTGCTCGCAGATGCGCCTGAACTGCCTGATCATCTAGCCTGACGTGGCCATTACGCAGTTCATCCGACAACCGGGTTCGCAGAATCTTGAGCGAGTCCTTGGTCTTGTAATAAGCCTGCAATCTCCGGAGCTCTTGGCGTTGATGAGCGCCCTCAAGGGCCACTTCTCTCATAACAATATCCAAGGAATTACCCGCTACTCGCGCCAAAAACTGCGATCGACCCGTTAGATTAACCATCGCATCTTCTCGAAGATAATCTCGTACACTTGTTAGCAGTTCCATCTGACTCGGCATATCTAAGCTTTCTGAGCCATCGGGCGTAAGCAAGGCGACCGCGCCGGGAATCAAAAGATTCACACAGTCAACCTGACATTCACTGGTTCTGCGGCCTATTGCTGGCCGTTCGACCGACTGATCCGGACCTGTCCGATAATGCTCGGCCATGCCTAAGCATCCGATAGCCCACCAGAATGATCCAAATACTTCCCAAAATTTAACGTGTTCTGGATCAACTCGGATGCCACTTTCCGACTCATAGCCATCAAACAAGTCTTGATAATCACCGAAGCCACCCACTGGGAGATCCTGACCAAAGCGCCAGGAATTGGTGCAGATCCAGCCAAGATCTCGCATCGGGTCACCGATATGCGCCACTTCCCAATCGAGCACCGCGACAATGCCATCAGGTTGCAGCATGAAATTGCCCGCTCTAAAGTCGTTATGCACTAGGGTTAGACGGTCTGTTTGGGGCAAATGGTCTCTCAGCCAACGGCCCGCGTAATCAATCATGGGCTGGGGTTCTTGATAGGCCTCATAGCGCTCAAGCATCTGATCCAAAAACACCTCAGGCGTTAAAACGCCAAGCTTCGGACGCAGACCCGTTGCATCCAAGTCAATGGCATGGATTTGGGCCAAAATTTTGCCGCATTCGAAGGCCAATTTGGGGCGTACGGCTTCGAATTTAGGGTCTCTAGTGATTCGCGCCCCGAGGGCCTCACCCTCGATCCACTCCATAATAAACCCATCACCTAAGCCATCTTCCCGGGTCAAAACATGGTAAACCTCGGGCTCCGGGACACCTTTTTGCTTGGCCGACTGCATGAGCAGCGCTTCAACCGCTAGACCGGGATGGGCGGGTAACGGCTCGAGATACTCACCGCCTGGCGCGCGGCGCATAGCAAGCAACACCTCGCTTCCAGCCATCCGCACCTTTAGTCGGTAGGTCTCTTGACTAGCACCACCCGAAAGACGCTCAACAGCTATCAACTCGCTACACCCTGGCACCGACCGAGTGACAACCTCGGCGACCTGATTATGAAAATCAGACAAACCCGCTCCTCAACGCCGATCTAGGCGCGATCAAAACCATCATCCTATCAATCCAGTTTCACACCCTTCGGAGCCTGCTGTTTCATATATCCGAATAAATATCCTGCAATCCTGCGGATCTGAATTTCTTCGGCGCCTTCAGTGATTCGATAGCGCCGGTGATGGCGGTAGATATGTTCGAAAGGTTTGTGACGAGAGTACCCTAAACCGCCGTGGACCTGCATTGCCTGGTCTGCTGCTTCACAGCACAGCCGATTCGCTTGATAATTACACATTGAAACCTTGTCTGAGACGGCAAAGTTACCGTAGGTATCCATCATCCACGCGGTTTTATGGATCAAGGCGCGTAACATCTCACAACGGGTTTGTAGTTCCGCCAAAGGAAATTGAATCGCCTGATTGGTCGATAGTGGTTTACCGAAGGGCTTACGTTCCATTGCATATTGAATTGACTCGTTGACACAAAACTGTGCGGCCCCAAGGCTTGAAGCGGCTTGTCGGATACGGTTTTCATTGAAGAAATGCTGCACCACCTGTAGGCCGCGGCCTTCACCGCCGAAGATAGCTGAGTCATCAACATAGACATTATCCAGTGATATCCGGCCATGATCGGTGGGCATATTGAAGGTCCATAACATCTCTTCAACTTTGAACCCCTCAGCGTTGGTGGGTGTCAAAAAAGCCGTGATACCCTCGCCATCGCCGGGCTTACCACTAGTGCGCGCTAAGATCATGTCGTACTGAGCTTTATGGATACCGGTATTCCAAGTTTTTCCTCCATTGATCCGCCAACCGTCACCATCACGTACCGCGTTGGTCTCCATGTGGGTCGCATCAGAACCGTGGTCGGGCTCGGTAATACCAAAGGCAAAACCGCGTTTACCTGCTAGTAACAAGGGAATCCATTCCTCTTTTTGAGCCTCAGTGCCATAGGCCAACATCAACAGGAGGCCAACATTATTGGCGACAATTGAATGTTCATTCTGTAAGTCGTTGTGTAAACCAAGACCTTTCGTCGCGAAATGTTCCCTAATCACGGCCATTCCAAGGTTGGTACCATCTTGTCCACCGTAGGCCTCTGGAATCGGGTAACGATAGTGTCCAGCAGCATCCGCTCGACGTCTCGCCTCCCCTAGGAGCGCCTCCCATTCTTCGTTAGGCAAGCCGCCACGCTCCCAGTCGGTTCTCGCGTCCTCTCGCCGATGATCAAAAAACCGAATATTGTCGTTCTCATTTTCTAACGGTTTGATTTCTGCTTCGATAAATTCGTCTAACACTTTTAAATAATCGGTCAGATCACTCGGTATATCAAAATCCATGTTTTTCTCCTGTCAAACAATCACACTAAGGAGCGTACCTAGACCCACTCCAATTCTTAAATTTACCTTACCTTCATCTACTGCTTCGGCCAAAACTTCCTCAGCCAAGCTCTACTACCTGAACCGCGTCAATCATAATCAGCGCGCTTCAATCGGTCTTGCCCGTTTAGGGCGATCGACAGCTGTGCGGTTTCTTTCGTTCTACAAGCAAAGTAACTTAACTTCCGGTCAGGAAACCTCACACAACGGTAAAGGTCAAGGTCTCGTAGCCTTGGCAAGTCAATGCATAGGTCCCGACTTGTAAAGCATGGACCTCGCCGACCGAGCCTGTCATAAAGTAATGCCCCGGTTCTATCGTAAAACCTCGCGCTATCGCAGCGTTGATCATCCAAAGGAGCCCTTGACGTTGATCTCCCAAAACATCGCTGGCGTACGCCTCATGCAAATTGCTTTGCATCATCTCGAGGCGCAATTTAAGACCCGCCAGAGCGTCCTCAGCAGCTGCATTAAATGGCTGGCTCTCACCTCGAACAAAGGCCTTACCGGCTGCGTTATGCATGATCAAATCCGCTAGGCTGGGTGGGAATTCACTAAAAGCGAGATCTACAAATTCCACCATTAAACAGGTGCTCGCAATTACCGCCGATAACTGCTCAACATGATGCAGCGGTTCGCTGATAGACGCGCCCACACAAAACCCTAGCTCTGTTTCGATCATGCCCCGCTTGTAATCCTCGGCCTTGATAGATGATCCTGTCTCATCACCGCTTTCAAACAGCAGGCCCAAGACAGGCTGGGTTGCCCCAAAGGTCGCTTGGACTTTGCTATTGGTTAGCGCACCCTTAAAACCGACCACCGGATCAGCGGGCCGCAGCAAGCATCTTTGCTTAAGAACTGCATAGGCCTGCGCCTCAGTAACAGTTCTATCTGCATCCAAACAGGGTTTAACTGGGTCATCTACCGCTGCTAGCTCTAAATATTCTGCCCAGTTGGCTTGCTCTTCATTCATCTTTTTCTACCTAAGGGCATCGACTACCCAGGTGCTTGGTCCCATCTGCTCACTTGTCTAATCCCAGCTTCAGTAATCGATCGGTTATCAGTGGCAAGTGACCAACCCCCATAAAGACTTCACCATTCAACCACAAAGAAGGCGCTGACAGTACGCCTTTGGCTTGCCAAGCAGAGGCTACGCTACGCAAATCACGGTGAGCCTTGTCCATTTCAAACGCGACTGATGGCTCACTGTCGGAAACCAAAAAAGCCAGCAATATTTCTAGCGCATCACCTCGCTGCCGACCATCCGCTGCGCGTAAAACCGCAAAAAGCTTGTCAAACAACATACTGAGGTTGGCTGATTGCTCAGCTACCTGCAGCAAGCCCCAATGAATCTGCAGCCATTGCAGGGGCGATAGCCTATCCACCTCGGTGAGACCTAGCCGTTGCAGATCGCGAAGCCGTTCTTGCGCTCGAACTAAATTTCTTGCCGCTGCGCGTTTGTTTTTGTAGGCCTCAAACGCATCGGATCCCTTCGGCACATCTCCCGCAGTGTTGATTTTTGGCTTTAAAAACGGCTGCACCGAGACCGGCACAGCAACGCGCTGCGCCCAGCCCGACACGACTTTCAAGGCAACCATTGATTCAACATCTTGTAGATCTACCAACAGATAACAATGATTAAAGTCCATGATCGCCGTCATCAAGCATGCCCGTATGCCAAGGGTACCTAGGATTGGGTATTGGCCCCTTGGACCCCTCTAAACGCCATAGCACGGTATCTAGATGTTCACGCCCAAAAAAAATCTCCTTTCCAACAATAAAGCTGGGCACCCCAAAAACCCCTTTGTTTAGTAGCACCTCTTGCAGATGATCGTGCCGCTCTTTGCCTTGCTCCAAGGCGTAATCATCAAAACCCTCACAATCGACTAGGGCGAAAGCCATGATCGCCTTGAGCGCAGCAGGATCCTCTAAATCACAATCTCGAAGCCAGAAGCGCCGAAATAATTCCGTCATGAACTGTCGGAGGTGCGCCCGGGAGGACGCATTTTCTTGAACCCAGAGTAGCGCTATCCCTGCGAGGGACGAATCCCAGATTTTTAACGGACCCTTGAGCACCAAACCCTGATTTTCCGCATATCGTCTAGCATCTTGGTAGGCCGCCTTCACTACCGACCATTGTCTGGGAGAACGATTCGTTTCGGTCACACCACCGCCTGCACGCTTTGTCGCGGTCCCTAGAAAGCTGGCGATATTTAAGGTCAAGGGATGCCAGCGGATTCGATGCCCATATTGGGTTTCTAGACGCCAAATCAATTGATGCGCCACAAAAGCGTAGGGGCTTTTGAAGTCGATGCACACTTCTAGCGTCGGTTGCTGCAAGTGGGTGACTCCCCAGAGTTTATAAAACTCCTGTACTATCCCCTTATGGATCCATTTTCACAAGCCGTCGTAGGCGCGACCTTTGCAAGCACCTCAGCCGACAAAACATCAATTCGGCCTATAATTCTGGCAGGTGCCCTGGCTGGTATGGCTGCAGATTTGGACGTGCTGATCAATTCCGCCACCGACCCACTTCTTTTTCTGGAATACCACCGACAATTTACCCATTCCCTGTTATTTGTTCCGATCGGGGCTGCTCTGGTGGCCTTGGCGCTGTGGCCTTTTTTTAAACGCCGACTTACGTCAAAACAATTATTCATTGCCTGTTTTTTGGGTTACCTGAGTCATGGTTTACTCGATGCTTGCACGACCTACGGCACCCAACTGCTCTGGCCAATAACTGATCATCGGTTCGCTTGGCATTTGATTTCTATCATTGATCCTCTGTTTACGCTGCCATTAGCAGTAGCGCTGGTCTGGGCGATGATTGCGCTAAAGCCTTTCGCTGCCCAAAGACTCGCGCTTTTTTGGATGCTCGCGTACTTGAGCTTGGGCGAGATTCAGCGTCAACGCGCGGTTGATGCTGGTTATGAACTTGCAGAGAGCCGCGGTCATATGCCAACCCGGCTTGAAGCCAAACCCGGTTTTGCCCAGCTAATCCTCTGGAAAATCGTTTATGAGTGGGACGGTCACTTCTACGTTGACGGCGTTCGCACCGCTTTTGATATCAACTACTATCCGGGCGATCGTATTCGCAAAATCGATGCGGAGTGGGCAAACCGTGTTTTGCCTCCCAAAAGTCAAATCAGAAGGGATTTTGATCGATTTCGCTGGTTCTCCAATGACTACCTCGCACTGGATACTGAGCAAGACAATTTAGTGATTGACGTCCGTTACTCGATGAATGTTCGAGACATTCGACCACTGTGGGGCGTGCTTTTTGACCTTGAAGCACCTCAAAAACACGTTCAATACCTCACCTTTAGATCCATGGATCAACAGACCCTTGACACCTTTTGGCAGATGCTGGCTGGCCACCCCGAAGCGCATTTGCCGAAACCCCTCATTTTCAATCAGCCGCTCAATAGTAGGAGTCCGTAATATGAATTATGAAACCATTACCCTTGCCAACGACGACAGCGTTTTAATCATCACTTTAAATCGTCCAGACCGACTAAATGCCTGGACCTATCAAATGGGCAATGAACTGCATCGTGCCATTAGCAATGCCAATACCGACGATACAATTTCTGCCATGGTACTCACCGGCGCCGGGCGCGGCTTTTGTGCTGGCGCTGATGTGAAAGATCTCTTTCAAGCGCAAGCACAAGGGAACGGTGAGACTGACGAGCGCACCGAAGACTCGGAACGGCCAGGAAACTGGGTCAGTCTTATTCGCCAATCTAAGCCGATGGTGGCTGCAGTTAATGGCGCCGCTATCGGCGTGGGCCTTACTCAGATACTGCCGTTTGACTACATCATTGCAGCGCCTGCCGCCAAATTTAGCGCCCGATTTATCAAAATGGGGCTCGTCCCTGAACTGGCGAGTTCCACATATATTGCCGCCAGAACAGGCTTTGGCCAAGCGAATAGACTGATGCTAACGGGTGAAACCATTTCCGCTGCTCGCGCGCTTGATATTGGTCTGGTTGACGAATGCGTCGAGGATGAAGCAACGCTGTTATCGACTGCCACCGCCATGGCTCGAGCCATGGGTGACAATCCGCAAACCGCATTACGGATGGTTAAAACCCTCATTACTGAAAACCTTGCGGAGCAGGATCTTGCGTTGATTCAAAAAAGAGAACTTTCGGCACTCGCGCTATGTTACGAGAGCCCTGAGCACCACGAAGCTATCGAGGCGTTCTTGCAAAAACGAGCGCCTGATTTCAAGGGCGCCCGGAAGGCCCAAGCATCGTCACCTAAGTCATGATAAACAAGCTACATCATGCTGCCTTTCGATGCCGGGACAGCGAACAAACCCGAGCATTTTATGAAGATTTTCTAGAATTACCGCTGGCACATGCGCTAACCATCGCACAAACCGCGACGGGGCGTGCAACTGATGTCCTGCATACCTTCTATGAGATGTCAGATGGCAGCTATCTCGCTTTTTTTGAGGCTCCTGATCAACCTTTTGAATTTAAACCCCAACACGATTTCGATCTTCATATTGCCCTTGAGGTATCTAAATCAGATTTACTTCGAAAATTTGAGCACGGTCGACGCCTTGGCATCGAAACACGGGGTATTTCAGATCATGCCTTTATCGAGTCGATTTATTTTAGGGATCCAAATGGCTACGTTGTCGAACTGGCAGCACCCAAACCGCACCCAGCTTTCGATCGAGCAGCGGCGCTGGCCCTGATTAAAGCGCGCCCAAAGACAAGCGATGCCTGATGGTTAGATGATGAGACCCTTTTAAAGCGTCACAATGCAGAACGATCCGCCATCTAAATAAGGTCTACTATGCGAGGCTCAGCGACAGCGGCCTTTGCTCATCTGGCAACTGAATGCCTACTTTTCCGCACGACAACCTCGCCTATTCAGCAAGGAACTTGACTGCTTGCAGGGGTGACCGAAGCGAGGATAGGCGGCGTTTACGAAATCTAATCTGATGGTTTTTAATCACCGACCAGGCCGCTATACTCACTAACCAGTTTGTTACGCCCTACTACGCAATGAGACCACCTAAAAAGAATGACTTTTTGGTCCTTTAAAAATGCCCGCGGCAGGCGATACCACGGCGGTGCACTATTGTACTCAGCTACTGCCTACGTCCTAGGCTGGTGGCTTCTTGTACTTGAAAACCTCTATACCTTTCTCCCGGGCGTGCTCCTCTTAGGACACGGGATGATCATCGCTGCCTATCTTATACACGAGTGTGCTCACAACACGGTGCTTAAGCACAATCGGAGCAACACCCAATTGGGTCGCATGCTCGGCTGGATTTGTGGATCTTGTTACGGACGATTCGAAGACATCCGCTATAAGCACTTCCGGCATCATGTCGATAATGATGACGTTGTCTGGTTTGATTATGAGGCATTTTTCATCAGCCACCCGAGGGTGTACCGGCTAACCCGTGCTCTGGAGTGGCTCTATATACCCGCTCATGACATTCTGATGCATTCTATTATGGTATTTACGGCCTTTGTGATTCCTGAGCGACGAGACCAGATGGTGAGAAATGTCCAGGTCATCGTGTTGAGAGTCGGCTTATTGCTTACCGTCGGATTTTACTTTCCATCGGCCTTGATCGGTTATGCGATTGCTTACATGCTGATGATCATCGTCCTACGATTTGTTGATGGACTCGAGCACGACTATCCTTACCATCTGAATTTATTTACCGACGAAGTCTCAGAACATAAAGGGGATCTTGAATGGGAACAAGTCCATACTTTTAGTCCGATTCTTTCCTGGCGTTTTGAACGAGTCAATTGGCTGATCCTCAATTTCGGCTACCACAACGCTCATCACGCAAAACCCACAGCGCCCTGGTTTGAACTCCCGAAGTTGCATCGCACCTTATTTGGCAATGACCCAAAGACTGTTATTCAGCTCTGGCCTCAACTCAAAATGTATCATCGCTACCGTGCTTATCGAATATTTCATGACGCGCCGGGCGTCGAAGCCGTGGAGGGCAAGGCATTTTTAGAGGCCGCGCAAGCGGCCAAGCTGACCGGCGGTAATGCCGCATCATTTTTGACAGCTTTCTAGCTTTGCACCATCTCGAGATCTATCAATCGCTCTGGGCTATGGAGCACCGGCTTCCCGGCCAACGGGAAGCTGAACCCTTTACAAATTTTGAGCAGATCGCTGAAGCTGGCTATGACGGCGTCTGCCTTGACCCCAATTTTCTTGAGATCGATGATTGCTTAGCGCTTCTGCCGCTGTTCCAGCAATTCCATCTAAAATGCATGGTCAATGCGTTCCCTAACAGCGAGCAAGAGTTGATCGCGCTCTTAGAAATGGCGACCGCACTCGACGCTCAGCAAGTCAATCTCATCAGCGGCGTCAAACCGCTGACGCCAGCAGAGGCCTGCAATTTTATGACCCGTTGGAACGACATAGCCAAGCCTTATCCCTTTCCGGTGCTTTGGGAAACTCATCGAAATGCGACGCTCAATGATCTGTTTTTTACCCTGGAAGTGCTGGGGCAAATACCCAATCTACCGCTTTGCGCCGATCTATCACATTTTGTCGTCGATCGGGAGCTTCAAATTCCGCTTGGCGATAGTGACGAGGCCGCTTTTGAGCGCATCCTTAATAACGCTGAGTCACTGCAGGGCCGAATCTCGAACAATGAGCAAATCCAAATTCAGATCGACTTCCCGCAACACGCGGCTTGGGTTGAGCAATTTATTGCCTGGTGGCGTCAAGGCTTATCGCTTTGGCTGGCCAGGCAAACTGTTCCTCAAACTTTTCGTTTTTTAGTGGAACTCGGGCCACCCCCCTACGCAATCACGGACGGGCATCAACGAGAACTCTCGGATCGCTGGCAAGAGGCAAAAATCATCAAACAGTGGGTGCAGGACCTCTGGCGCGAACTAAAAGTTACGGTCTAAGCCCGTTAAAGATATCCTAGTCAGCATCCGGGGTTGCCGTAGCAACGGCGCTTGCTGCAGCAAAGGCTGAGTTGGTAGTCAAATACACCCAGACAATGCCCTCGCAACCAGTCGCTGTGGCTGCTGCCCACGCCGCTTTATGTGGCCCTCAATCTTATGCAAACGCTGCCATCAGACGGTCGTTCAAGGCTATTAAGGTGCAATAGTTGCACCCAAAATCTTATCCCGCGCTGGGTATGGTCAACCCAGGTTGCCGAAGGTGAGCAGTAAGATTACCAATCAATGACCTACGAATATCTCGGCGCTTAAATCGCCAGCGATCATTGACGCACTCGAACTGGTCAAAATACTCGCCTACAAAAATGACTTGTAAAGGAAAATCATTGGTTTGCTGGTAGACCGAAACGTAGGAATGCGCTGATGCACTCTGGGTGTTTGCCTGAAGGGTTATCTCGATATTACTTAAAACATGTTTCGTTTTAGGGGTGCCATCCTCGTAAATAATGACGTTTCGCCGAGCCTCGGGGCTAGGCGCAACCCCTTCTGCCAACCACTCAGCATGGGCAAACAATTGACCAAAAGCCTTAAAGTCGCCCTGATCGATGGCGGCGCAATATTGGTGCATCAGACTCATGATCTCTCGTTCGGCTTCCATAGTTTATCTCCCTGATTTGTCATCAAGCACTGTCGCATAGCCTCAAGGCCAGAGCCAATCCAAACTTGACCGCCAAACGAAGCAACCGAGAAGACGACATTCCCTAAAAGACATCACCGCCGGCAAGATCTATCCGAAGCAACTTGCATCGACACCAATAATAATTAGACAATCTTGGATACCGATACTGGTGTCAAGCCTAGTCTCAGGAGGCAACATCATCCGATTGTTTTTTGTCAAAAGGCCTTATCAGGGTGGGTAAAAGACTTTCGCAAAGTTGGCTAATCGTATTTCTTATCGCGTTGACCCCTGCGACCAGTGTGGGAAATGCGACATTTACCTTTGATATCGACGCCGACGGCAGCACTGCGCCGCTTACCGATGGCCTGTTAATCCTCCGTCACCTATTTGGATTTACGGGCGAGGCCCTCAGCCAAGGCGCCCTGAGCAGCGTTGCGACTCGAACAGATCCCGATGCGCTGACGTCGCATCTTGATCAACATTTAACCAGTCTCGATGTTGATCAGTCAGGCAATGCTAAACCGCTCACCGATGGGTTACTGATCCTTAGGTATTTATTTGGCTTTACTGGCGCAGCACTTACCCAAGGAGCCGTTGACACCAGCGGCGAGCGCATTTCGAATACCGCAATCACAGCCTATCTATCGAGCCTAACGACCGAGGCTGGGAGTGACATCTCTCCCGTAGGTGGCGACCCTAATCTGGGCGACCCTAATCTGGGCGACGCAAATGAGAGCGCATTACACTGGCAAGTCAGCCGCGCAACACCCGCCAGCGTGGGCATAGACGCAAGCCAAGTCGACAGGGTGCTTACCCACATTTTTACTGACGCTGCAGTTCAATCCGCAACGCTGGCAAAAGCCGGATACATTATCGGCGAACGATTTGCAGAGAACACCAACGCTCAAACTATGGGAACAAGTTGGTCAGTAGCCAAAAGTTTTTACAGTGCGGCGGTGGGCGTTGCCATTGATCAAGGGTTAATCAACGCGACCGTGCAGCCCGCCAGCGACTTTCTCGTTGAGTGGCAAGGAACCGACAAAGCAAATATCACTATTGGGCACTTATTAGAAATGCGCTCGGGCATCGCTGATACGTTAGATCTGTATTACTCGGAAGATCACACGGCCTTTTCTCTGGCCTGGCGAAAATCCTTTGAAGAGGGCACCCGGTTTGTCTATTCAAACCCAACCTCTCAACTTTTTGAGCCTCTTTTGTATCGCGCCACCGGATTAAATGCCCATGATTTTTTAGCGGAAACGATTCTGCGCCCAATAGGCATTGATCCGAGTCAAGTCGGAATGTGGTTTGACCCCAGTGGTCTGAATCCTTTGACCTATATGGGGCTTGATATGCGTGCCGAGGATATGATTCGGTTCGGCATTTTATATGCCCGAGGCGGTCGATGGGAGGACCAACAAGTCATCTCAAAAGATTATGTCTCTCGCAGTTTGAGCGCCCAGAGCGCTTATTACGGATATCAGTGGTGGGTGCTTAACGACGCCTACTTTGGTCAGCCTGTTCGCCATGTCCGTTACGCTGCCTTGGGTCTAGACGGTCAAAAGATTTATGTCTGGCCTGAAGCTGATTTAGTGTTGGTCGTGCTGACTCAATATACCCATAGTCCCAGTCAAGGCTACACGTTGAGTACTTTTAACTTTCCTAACACATGCGCCGCTCGGAGATCCTGTCCTGGACTTGGCGGCTCTGTCGTCCCTAGCTATGACGAACACGCGCTGATGGAAATGCTTGACGATTTTTGATCATTCGGCGTGTTTAGACCTTCCAACCTCGACTTTAGACGCTTGAAGGATTCAAGGATTGGCTCAACTGCTCATCAAAAGGGCTAATCATCAGTGCTAATCATCAGTGCTAATCATAAAAGCTATGCCCCAAGCTACAAAGCATCGCAATCAACCTTGTCAATCTGGGTTTGAACGCTCGACTTCGTTGAAATCCGCGTCATTCAAAGCAACCTGAAGCCTCATTTTGCCATTGGAACCCATCCAGGTAGATGCCCAAACGACACCCGCGGCCTGTCCTCAGTCGCAGATGCTGGCCGCCCCTCGCAACAAAAACAACTTTGTCGTTTGGGCAAGCCTGCATCGATCGGTTCTAAGCGTTAAAACACCTGTGGAGAAAATAAGCCATGAAACTGATGCGGCAAGTGATGCGGTAAGCGCAGTCGGCAGACACAATCACTCAATGATTTCGCCCGATGGATCTGCAATTCACTGACATGATCGAAGCCATTATAGACCACTTCTAGCACGTACCCGTCGTCCTCATCTTTGCTGGTATCGGTTGGCGCAAATACGGGCTCAGAGCCGTAGTAACCGGGTGGCAAAGTAAGGGTTTCGGCGTTGCCCTCAAAATCGACCTTTGCGATCCCATTGAAAAAACTATCTGCGCCATTATCGACAGAGCAAGCTGTATAGGTGTAACGATTTCTAATCCCAGCATAACTAGGGTTTATGGTTGGGAACTCCGACTCGGTTGGCACAACCTGCTCAGCCCTCATAGCCCCTGTGGCCATATTTAGATAATACCGATAATAAAAACCCCCTCCGAATCGACCCTCCGGATTGAAAACATCTTTGAGCGTGTCATTGGCCTCAAAATTGTCTTGAAACATGCCATCAACAATTAATTCATCGCCTGATTCAAAAGCATTGCCGAAATGAATAATAGCGCCAGGATCAGTTTCGAAGCTTCTAACTAGCGAAAAGTCTTCAAGATCTAAGACGATAATGCGCATAGCAATCGATGGATCAAAAATCACTTGATCTGAGATCGTTCGTGCACCCAGCACCACGGGTAGCATATTGCCAAAAACAATTGAGCCCAAAAAGAAAATGGCGTACCGATCTGATAACGCGAAATCATGACAAAAGGGAAAGGCGTCTAAAGGCACCTGCTTGTTCTTAAAAAGTTTACCGCTCGGATTTATTCGGTAGATATTCAGACAAGGCTTAGGCCCCTTGAAACCAAATCCAGAGATACCGGCACCAAAATTAATATAATCCCCTGAACGCGTATGAATTTTACCGTGGGCACTAAAAACCTGCCCGGGCTTCAATCCGCCTTCGTAAGAAAACTCACCTAAGGTTTCAAGCGACCCTGGGTCTAGCGCCCAAGGTCGACCACCCTCGTTTAAGGCCAGAAGGTGTCCGCCGTGATGAATAAGACTGGTGTTAGCGGGGTTAGCCGGCATTTTCAGAAAGTTTTTCCTGAGCCCGCCCGGCACCTGCGTACCAAACCCTCTAAAACAAATTGATTGAGCCGCAGTTTCAGCAAGGTACTTCGGCGTTCTGACATAACGATTTTTGAAATGCACCCGACCTTCAGAGAAGGTGAAGGCTGAAATCATCCCATCGCCATCAAACCAATGCCCGTAGGACGTGTCACCGATTCGCTGCCGACCTGGCCCGTTTCGAAAAAATGTACCCTTTAGATCGGTAGGCACCGCACCTTCGATCTCGGTAACTTCATAATCATATTCCTGGTCTAGATTCTCCAATCCACCATGGCAGGACGGATATGCGTTATTGCCCGGTATTGCGTTCATAAATACTCTCCATATCAATCATTACCGTTGACCTTCAGTCTCGAAGCTGCGCAGTCTGGCTAAATTTGGCGGCGCGGTCGCTTCTTGGGCCCCTGCCATACAACGCCATAACTTACTAAGTACTGTAACCCGCCTTTAAGCCCCTTGGGAATTCGCCATAGCTTTGGTTTGGGTGTAGCTTGGTCTGGCTTGGCAACGGCCCAACCACTGCTGCACAGCTGGATGATCAGAAAAATCAAATTTCAAACTCGTTAATAGATCCATGACCCCAGCAACATTGAGATCTGCGATGGTAAAGTCTTCACCAAGCAAATAGGGCGAATTTTCTAGCACCTGATTAAGCACCAAAAGTGGCCTTTGCAACGCGAGTGTCGCCTTATTAATGACCTCGCCATCTCGTAGATCTTTCGGTGTAAAAAACTGTTGGATGACGATTTGCATCTGTAGCGGCTCTATTTCGCTGATACCCCATATCGACCACTGAGTCGCCCGGGCTTCAGCCTCGTAAGTTGTCGGCATAATCTCCGCCGCATAGCGTTTCGCCAAATATAAGTTGATCGCCATCGATTCGAACAATACCAGGTCACCATCCACCATGGCGGGAATTCGACCATTGGGATTAACGGCAAGATATTCAGGACTCTGATTGTCTCCTCTGAAATTGGTTGGAACATGGTTGAAATCCAGCTGCATGTCCTTTGCTGCCCACAATGAGCGAAAAGCTCGCGACCCAGCGGTGCCGTAAAGCGTTAGCGTCGTCACTGATATTGCCTCCTTACTTAAAACAACAGACTACCCTAGTCTATAAAGCCATGCCAAAAGCATTCGCTCTGGGGTGCTTAAGAAATAGGCTCTGGCGACCTCGAATGGGTGCCTTGATGGGCCCGGATTAGGTTTGTATTTGGACCGATTGAAGAAATTCGTTTAAGAAAATACCCTGCGGATCAAAGCGGTTTCGCTCCGCCCACCAGTCTTCCCATTTCGGGTATCGCGCCGCAAGTTTATCTGCCTTTAAATAGTGCACTTTGCCCCAATGCGGGCGACCTTGATATCGATCGAAAATCTCTTCACAGGCGCGGTAATACTCTGTTTCATCCTCATTTACATCTTGATGGACCGAGATGGTCACAGTGTCGCGCTCATAGGCATTGGATAACCAAGTCTTATCGGCTGCTAAGGTTCTATACTCTACCGGCCACTGGACGTCGGTAAACTCTGTCATCAGCAATAAACGTATCTCTTCAAAACAGGCAGGGCCAGCCGAGGCTGAAATGGAATATTCCATTTCAGTGTGCAGCCTCGGTCTGTGATTGGGCAACACTTCATAGTTCCAGGCGCAACGGCTGCCCTCATCAGCAATCGGATACTCGGGCGCTGCATCCGTTTCAATCATGGTTTTGACCAAGGCTTTATCCTGCCGCGGTTGCCAGAAAAACTCGAACCGCTCATGGGCACTTTCAAGGTCAGCAAGCGACTCGGTCAATTCGTTGCCATCGATCTCAAAACCTTGCTCCTGCAGCTTGAAAGCAGGCCGCAAACCCATCTCAATTTCTACAACAACACCGAAAGCACCAAGCCCTACTTTGAGCGCATCAAAAGCCTCACCCTCAGTCGCGCGCGAGCAATGCCGCAATTCTCCGTGACCATCAATCAAGGTCATTGATTCAATAGAGGCAGACAAGTTCTGTAAATATCTCCCAGAACCATGGGTGCCCGTTGCACACGCGCCCGCCAAGATTTGGCGGTCAATATCTCCCTGGTTTTTGAGCGCCATTCCTGACTGGTGTAGTGCAGCGCCTAAGGCAAAGATCGGGGTGCCAGCGCAGATTCTTGCGGTCATACGATCCGAATCAGTACTTATCACGCCTGCCAAGCCTGAAATGTCTAAGACTCGATCAGCGCCAACAACCAGCGGTGCATGACTGTGTCCTGCGCCTGCCACTCTCAGATGCTCACCGGATTGGGCAAGTTCCGCTACTAACGCCTGTATATCTGCATAGCTACGCCCAAAATGGACGGCTTTGACCTTACCGCTCTGCCGACCGGACCAGTTCTGCCAATAAGCCATCTCCTGTTCTCCTCAAAATCTCGCAGCTACAGCAACAGCCTAGCATTGATGTCAAACCAATCAATGACTGGCTGAGCAGGCTTTACGCTAGCAACCGGTTTTGACCCAAGGTGGTATCAATTGCTCAAGCCTAACGCCCGTGTCAAAGACGCTCATCGCCCGTTCCCAGACAATAACTTTAGGTAGCAGGCGCCGCCTAAGAACGCGGGTGGCCTGACTTATTAACAAGAAGGCCTTTCAAGACCTTGCGCACAAATGCAAGGCATCGTGGCGAGAAAACCCTATTTTACGGCCTTCGGGTTTGCTGATTCCTCACTGCTGAACGAGGCGAATGCACGTCACCTGCGCACTCCAGCACTCCGCTTTGCGGATCATCATTGTCACTAGACTGCTACCGAGCCACTTGCTACGTCTATCGATCGATATCGTTGAATCCCTTAGGCAATGCTCCGACGGGGCTTTGCTTACGCGTTCTTAATTGTTAGTCCGCCGTCAGCCGGCAGCGCCACGCCAGTCACAAATTGCATGGCAGGTAATACTAGGCTTAAAGTTGCGTGCGCCACTTCTTCAGGCTCACCGTAACGCCCTAGCGCTGTTCGACGTTTGGCAAAAATCATTTTGTCATTAGCATCTATCGCTTGGGTCATTCCCGTATTGATCGGACCCGGGCAAACACAATTTACCGTGATCGCCTCCCGTCCAAACTCAACCGCCATAGAGCGTGTTAATCCAATGACGCCTGTTTTTGCTGCTGTGTAAGGACTACCGTACTTCGTTGCACCCAGACCTTCGGTGGATGCAATATTCACAATTCGAGCCGACTCAGACTTTCTTAGGAATGGCAAAGCCGCTCTAACCATTAATGTCTGAGCCGTTAACAGTACATTAACAACCTTGTCCCAAGCATCAACATAGTGATCACTATCGATCGGTGCCGGGATCGAAATCCCGGCATTATTGATCAAGATATCGATGCCCCCAAAGTGGGCTCCAATCTCATGCACGACCCGCGTAATGCCGTCGCGATCGAGAAGATCCAAAACCCAGCCATGACATTCGTAGCCAGCCTCCTGAATCTCAGACTCCACCTGACGAAGGCCTGCTTCGTTGACATCGATCAAAGCCACTTTCGCGCCTTCATCAGCAAACAGATGCGCCGTTGCACGCCCCATACCACTACCGGCGCCAGTCACAATCGCTGTCTTGCCGGCGATTGAACGGTTCAATTTGCTCAGTCGAGTCATTGTTGCTCCTTTCAGGTCTACAGGTTTAAAGGTCTACAGGTCTACAGGTCTACAGCGCTCAAGTTTCTCAGAAGCAGCCTGCCTTGACCAGAGGTCGCAGCCTTGCAACGTCTGAGATACACTCCAAGGCCAGATCGAGGATTGCTTATGTCTCAGAGTCAAAGACTTGCACGCATTGAAGTCTCCAAACAAGCCATGAACTTTTCAGCTGCGCACTTCACGATATTTAGTGCGACCGAGCGTGAGGATCTTCACGGGCATAATTTTCAATTGGCCTGTGCCGTTACAGGTCCGGTGGATGGAACCGGTCTGATGTTCGATTACGCAATTATCAAACGCACGTTGCGAGCGCTCTGTGACGATATCGATGAAAAAATGCTCTTGCCCGAACACTCGCCCTATCTTTCAATCTCTGAATCTGATGGCTATGTCATCGCCACCTTTAATGGCGAGAAGATTCCTTTTTTACCCCGAGACGTATTAGTGCTGCCCATTGCCAACACCACGGTAGAAGAATTTTCGCACTACTTTTTATCTCAAATACTGGCGCTACCCTCGCTGATGGATCACGGACTGACCGAAATCACGGTCAAGGTATCATCAAGCCCTGGACAAGATGGTTGCGCTGAATGGAGAGCCGCATGAAAACTTTGGTTATAACCGGCGGTAGTAAAGGAATTGGTAAAGCAACAGCAGCATTGTTTGCAACTCACGGCTATCAGGTGATCAATATCGCTCGCTCAGCCTCTGGTTTGCCAGATGTCCACGATTTGGCCTTGGACCTCGCCTCAAGCGACTTAGATGCTCAGATTCACGCTGAACTCCTGCCACTTATTAAGCCGTCCGAAGCCCTCGTGTTAATTCATAATGCAGCTCAATTGAGGAGCGGCAGCCTGCAAGCCACGAGCGGTGATGAGCTACGGCAAATTTTGGACTTAAATGTGACCGCACCGCAGCGGCTAAACCAACAACTTTTACCGCTCATGTCCACAGGGAGCGCAATCCTTTACGTGGGATCTACCCTATCTGAAAAAGCAGTAGCCAACTCGTTTAGTTACGTCACCAGCAAACATGCCATGCTCGGGATGATGCGCGCCACTTGTCAGGATCTTATTGGCACTGGCATCCATACTGCCTGTATTTGCCCTGGCTTTACCGATACTGAGATGCTTCGAGCTCATGTTGGTGATAATCCAGAGGTGCTTGAAGCTATTGCCAACGGCAACGGCTTTGGGCGACTGGTCAGTCCGGGAGAGATGGCAAGCCTTTTGTTTTATACCGCAGAGAACCCCGTCATCAACGGTTCAGTGTTGCATGGTAATCTAGGTCAAATTGAATCCTGAGCCAGTCTATGATCACGAGTGATGCACCAACGATGACCCTTGACGCGCGAACCCTACTTATTCGTCGGGAGCGCGTATTTTTGATTCTGGCTGGTATTTTCCTGTGTGCCATGACCATGCTGAATTTGTTAGGTATCACCCGGTTCATCGCACTAGGTCCGTGGACTCTGGCGGTAGGGGTTTTACCCTACCCGATCACTTTTTTGTGCACAGACCTGATATCTGAACTCTATGGTCGAAAACGTGCCAATTTCTTAGTCACATTTGGTCTTTGTCTAAATGGATTCATTCTAGGGTTTATGTGGCTGGGCAATGCCCTGCCTGCGGCTGACATTCAAGCACCTTGGCAAACCTTGCTGCTCGCCGAACCAGTGAGCCTCCCAGACGGCAGCACAGTAAGCGAGCAAGTTGAGCTGTTTGGACTACTTTATGCGACAACCTCTGGCGCCGTATTAGCCTCTATGTTGGCCTATTTTGCCGCTCAATATTGTGACGTTTTTATGTTCCACTTCTGGAAGAATTTAACCAAAGGCAAACATCTCTGGCTGAGAAACAATGGCAGCACCATTATCAGTCAGGGGGTGGATTCTTTTATGGTGGTTGCCGTGACCTTTGGCGCGCAATTCATCGCTGGCGCCATGAGCCTTGCCACTCTGTTTAGTTTAATGACGAGTAATTATCTGTTTAAACTGACGGTGGCGCTGCTAGATACAATTCCCCTTTATATTGCGGTGCATTATCTCAGGCCATATCTTGGCCTTACTCACGGGGAAGTCGGGTATGGACTCGAAGACGACTGATGCGATCCTAAGTTTTTGGTTTAAAGATTGCGCGACCAAGCCAGCTAAGGTGAAACCCATGAAACGTCAGTGGTATCGAGGCAGCGCTAACCTCGATGTCATCATTACATCCCGTTTTGCCAAGACGCATGCAGAGGTGGTCGCAACTAGCCCAACTCTGCGCCAATTCAGCCCAAGAGCCTGCCTCGCCGAAATCATCACTCTCGACCAATTCAGTCGGCATATGTTTCGCGGCACTGCCGATGCTTTCCGATTTGATCACCTTGCGCAAGCGCTGGCGGTGGAGCTCTGCTTGCAATTAGAACAGACGACATTGACCCCCATTGAGACTGTATTCGCCTTACACCCCTTGCACCACGCAGAATCTAATCACCTCCAGACCATGGGTTGTGAGTTGCTCGCTAGCCTTTTTCAGGACCTGAACGAGCAATGGCGAAATGCCCTTTCAGGATTCTTGCAGTCTTTTGAAGAGCACGCTTTAATCATTCGACGTTTCGGTCGGTTTCCCCACCGTAATCAGTCTATAGGACGGATGACAACCCCATCTGAACAAGCCTATTTACAAACGAACTCCAAAGGATATGGACAATAAGATGGCATTGATTGACACAGCTTCGCCCTGCACCGCCGGCCTGGCGACAACTCCGGAGGCCTTCGACGACGTCATCGACCTATATCTTCGTTACAGTCCAGATACATTAACCAAACTCGACACCATCCAACAGCGAGATCCTAGCTTTGCTATTGGACATATATTCAAGGGATACCAGCTGAAAATGGCCAGCGACCCGAGACTTGCGCCGGCACTATCAAAAAGCCTTGAAGCGGCAAGAGTAAGCGCCGATACGCATCAGGAGCGCGCCCATGTCGAGGCTCTAAGCGCCTGGTGTGACGATGACTGCCTAGAGGCCAGCGCCAGGCTCGCAGAGATTCTTGCAAGTTCGCCGACTGATTTGATTGCCCTAAAAGCGGCAAACCATCTGCATTTTTATCGTGGCGATGCTAAAGGTATGCGAGACGCCATCTTAAATAGCCTGCCACATTGGCCCAGCGATCATCCATGGCGGAGTTTCGTCGTTGGCATGCTCAGCTTTGGGCACGAGGAGTGTGGCGACTATGAGCAAGCCCTAGCCTGCGGTGAGACCGCTGTCGCCGCCGAACCCCTCGACATGTGGGCGGCCCACTCAGTGGCGCACGTTTATCAAATGCAATGCAACTTTGATCAGGGCGTCAATTGGATTGAACAATGCAGCCAGCAATGGCAGCAAACGAACAACTTTTATTACCACCTAACATGGCACAAAGCGTTAATGCTGCTGGATTCTGGTCAGGCTGAGGCGGCATTGAGCGTCTATGACTTAGAGCTGCGAGATTGTCTGGAGGACGATTTTTATCTGGATATTTGTAACGCCGCCAGTCTGCTCTGGCGCTTAGAATTGGTAGGTCAGGCGGTAGGATCACGATGGCATGAATTGGCAAACTACCTGCACAGGAGTCAAGACCAAGAATTGGTATTTATCACGCTGCACTACCTCATCGTTGCCGTCAAAAATCGCGATGTCTCGCAGATTGACCTCGCGCTCGCAAATTTAGACGCTTGGTCACAGCGTCAAGTTGAACAGGGCGCGGTTTGTGGGTCGGTTGGCCTTCAGTTGGGGCGCGCGCTCGATAATCTAGCGAAAGGTAAGCTTCAAGAAGGGCTCTTCGGACTCCATGCAGTGCTTCCTGAGCTGTATAAGATCGGCGGTTCGCATGCTCAACGAGCGCTTTTCTCCGACATTTATGACCACTACCAAAAGGAACTTTTATGAATTACGAACAGATTCTTTATGAAAAGGCCGGCCCAGTGCTGACATTAACCCTGAATCGTCCTGATAAGCTCAATGCCTACACCGCGCAAATGCAAACGGAGATGATCCACGCGCTGGATGCTGCAGATGCCGATGACGAGATCAGGGCGATTATCGTCACTGGCGCGGGTCGAGGCTATTGTGCTGGCGCGGACCTTTCCGGTGGCGGTAACACCTTCAATAATGATGCTCCTGGTAGAACCGGAGGCCTTCGTCGCGATGGTGGCGGCGTGCTGACCCTGCGATTATTTGAATGCTTGAAGCCAATTATTTCTGCGTGTAATGGTCCTGCGGTTGGCGTCGGCGCGACCATGCAATGCGCGATGGATATTAGACTGGCCTCAGAGGATGCACGCTACGGGTTTGTCTTTTCCAAAAGGGCCGTTGTGCCAGAAGCATGTTCCAGCTGGTTCCTACCCAAAATCGTTGGTATTCAACAAGCTCTGGAATGGACCTTTTCTGGCCGGGTATTTAACGCTGCGGAGGCTTTGCAAGGCGGTTTTGTTCGCAGCGTTCACAAAGCCAATGATTTGTTACCTGCTGCTGTAGATTTAGCCCACGAGTTCGCCGAATCGACATCTCCGGTATCGGTTGCGCTCATCCGTCAGATGATGTGGAAAATGCTAGGCGCTGACCACCCAATGGAAGCTCACAAAATTGATTCACGTGGCATCTACTATCGAGGTAAATCAGCAGATGCCATCGAAGGCGTTGAATCTTTTCTTGAAAAACGGGCGCCATCTTTCCCTGGAAAGGTATCAACTGATATGCCCGAATACTTTCCTTGGTGGCAAGAGCGCGAGTTTAAATAACCTCGTCAGAGCAAACCACCGGTAGCCGGTGCGGGGCGCGCACGCTGATTGTAGAGGAGTGCTTTCAGCCTCGCCCGCTCCTCATCACTCAGGGTTACCGGGTCGTTGCGCAGTTCCTCGCCAATGGCCATAGCCTTTTGTACTGCAGGTCGCTCAGCCATCATGGCCAACCAACGTTTTACATAGATAAACTCATTGATGTCCTGCCCCTGACCCGACCAGTTCACGCACCATGGGTAACAAATCATGTCGGCTATGGTGTATTCATCGCCACAAATAAAAGGTTGACGATACAGCTGATTGTTTAATACGCCATAAAACCGATTGACCTCATCGGTAAACCGAGTCACCGCATAGCCCTGGTCTCCCTCGCTATCGCCTAGCCGTCTAAAATGGCCACATTCCCCTGTTTTTGGACCCTGATTAGCCATCTGCCACATGACCCACTGAATGACGTCATACTTACCCCGAGTGTCCTTCGGCATGAAACGACCGGTTTTTTCAGCGAGATACAGCATAATTGCCCCAGACTCAAAAACCGAGATCGGGCCATCATTTGACAATGGCGCATGATCGACCAATACAGGCATTCTGTTATTAGGATTGATCGCCAGAAATTCGTCGGTGAATTGATCCCCCCTACCGATATTACAAGGTACAACCCGATACTCTAATCCGCACTCTTCGAGCTGAATCGTGACTTTCTTTCCATTGGGTGTTGGCCAGTAGTGTAAATCCAGCATCCCTAGCTCCTATTTATGAATGCTAAAACTCTACTGCGAGCATTCCAAAGATGCTAGCCCTAGATACTCTCGATTTAGCAAATACCGAGGGCCTTCTGAGCAAACACCCTCGCACCTAGCGATTTCCTTTTTTTTCCCCGATCTCATCTTATTGCCTGCAGCCATTACGCCATTTGGCATTCAGCGGGTTAGGGCATTAGCATCTACTGGGTTGGCAGGTTAATGATCGAATTACAGGTTTGGCATTCATGGATCACTGCCTAGATGACCGAACGGATTGACTGACCGATCAACTCAGCTGCCAAAAATCGCTGACTAAATCCATCTGAGGATCTATGCGTCAGCGGGTCAGAACATCAAACAGTCGTCCCCAAACTTTAGAAGGCTGATTACGCTGCCACTCAGAGGCGTCGCCTCGTTCAGCCAAAAATTCAACCGCTTTTGTGCCAAAAAATCGGATGGGCTCCGCCTCCCAGCGCCGTGATACATCATTGACCCAAGGCAGATCCGTCAGAGGCGTTTGCTCACCCAATACGAGGTCTGTCAAAATACGCGCCGCTAAGTTAGACGCAGCGACCCCTTCACCAACATATCCGCCTGCACTCCCCAGACCCGTATCAGCATCAAACTCTACGGTTGGACGCCAATGACGATGAACCCCCAAAGGACCACCCCACCGGTGAGTGACCTTGTAGTCACGAAGTACGGGAAACAAAGATCGCAAGGTTTCACTAATCGCGTCTAAATTGGGATGATCAGAATCAATGATCGGCTTGATGTCTGAACCATAGTAATACCCCCCCCGACCCCCAAAGGCAATGCGATCATCGGCGGTTCTTTGCCCATAGATAACAACTCTCCTTGGGTCCGCAAAGGTCTCTCGGCCCGCAAGCCCAATACGAGCCCAGACACTGTTTGGTAATGGCTCAGTTGAAATCATCATCGAATAAATGGGTAAGACTTGCCGCTCGCAACCTTTAATCGTTTCGGTAAACCCTTCTGTTGCCCGAAGGATTCGACCTGCACGAACCACGCCGCGATCGGTCGCGACCTGTCCTGATTGATACCCGAGCACACGAGTATTCGGCTGACAATTAACACCTGCATTTTTCACAGAGCGGGCTAAGCCTTGGGCTAAACGCGCCGGATGAATTACGGCACAATGCGAGGTATAAAGAGCGCCGAAATTGTCCGTCATGCCGACGCGATCGCAAGATTCTGACGGCGTTAAGAGGCGAAAATCGGCTTCGTCGAAACCCAATTTGTGTAAATGGCGAACTTCATCCTCGAACTGACGCAGTTGAAAGGATCGAGTTGCAACGGTTAAATTCCCGCCTTTATGAAAATGGCAATCGATACCGAGAGATGCTGATACTCGACCAATTTCATCCACCGTTGACTGCATTTCTCTGGCAAGTCTTACCCCAATAGGCTGTCGATCAGGTTGCTGAAGTAAGTGCTCAACATCGTGGGAGGTGCCCATGCACCAGCCGCCATTTCGACCGCTAGCACCAAAGCCAAAATGCTCTGCTTCAAAGACTGCGATACTCAGCTCGGGTCGAGCTTTTTGCAAATAATAGGCAGTCCATAGGCCGGTATACCCACCACCAATAATGGCCACATCAACTTGTTCGGGCCACTCAGGTGAGGCGATATCCTCGGAATCATCTAAACTTGCGAACCAGAAGCTACCATTATCGCGCATCAAATTACTCACCCCAGGCCTAAGCAGGTCTGCACTGCGGCGAATCTATCGGCGATGCACGACCACCGGCAGATCTGTATAGCCTTTCACGAAGTTAGAATTAACATACGAGGGAGAGCCCACCACTTCGATCCTTTCAAACTGCTCTAGAATTTCTTCCCACAGTACTCGCAGCTGCATTTCTGCTAAACGATTGCCCATGCACCTGTGAATTCCAAAGCCAAAACTTAATTGTTGCCGAGCCTTTGGCCGATCAATCCAGAATCGGTCAGCTTGATCGATGACACTGTTATCTCGGTTGCCAGAGACATACCACATCAAGACCCGGTCACCTTTGGGTATGGTGTGGCCACCCAAGACGACATCTTTGGTTGTCGTTCGTCGCATATAGGCTAGCGGCGTTTGGTAACGGATGATCTCTGGCACCATGTTCGGGATCAACCCAGGGTTGGCGCGGAGCTTGGCATATTCCTCGGGAAACTGATTTAAAAATCGAACGCCTCCAGAGATAGAATTGCGGGTTGTGTCATTACCACCGACAATCAAAAGAATAAGATTGCCTAAGTACTCCATCGGCCCCATATTTTTGGTCGACTCACCATGAGCCAGCATCGACACCAGATCGCCTCTGGGCGGTTCATTGACCCGCTGATTCCAAAGTTCAGTAAAGTAAGCCAGACATTCACCCAGTTCTTCTCGGCGCTGATCCTCGCTATCGACGATGCCAGAGGCCTCATCTGCCGTCGCGACATCACTCCAACGGGTTAACTTCCGCCGGTCCTCAAAGGGAAAATCAAACAAGGTGGCGAGCATCTGAGTCGTCAATTCGATCGAGACCGTGTCGACCCAGTTGAAAGTTTCTCCGGAGGGCAGCGCTTCTAAAATCGATTTAACACGACCTCGGATTGTCTCTTCCATTAACGCCAAATTTCGTGGCGCAACTACGCCGTTAACTTCTCGTCGTTGTGCATCGTGTCGCGGCGGGTCCATAGCGATGAACATGGGTAGCGGAAAATCTTCTTCCTGATCGGTTACAACGATCGACCCCTCCGAAGAAAAGGTTTCATGATCCGTATCAACAGCCATAATGTCCTGATATTTCGTCACATTCCAAACCGTTCCAAGCTCTTCGACTTCTTGGCGATAAACAGGGGCTTCTCGACGCAGTCGTTCAAAGACTTTAACGTGGTAATCGTCATGAAACAGATCAGGCAACATCAGATCTAAATCAGCCAGCGCTGCCGAATCGGGATCGGGTCTTGAGGGTTTGGCTATTGCTTCGCTCATCTTCACACTCCGAACACTTTGGAGAGATCAGTCTACACAATCTGAGCATCTTTCAACATCCGACCTTGATATCGAGAATCTGTAAAAACTGATGTATGGTGAACATCCGACATTAGGATCTTTCATCATGAGCGATGCCCTTGAAACACTAAAGTTCAACATCACTGACGGACTCGCGACGATCACGCTGTCGAGACCGGATGCTGCCAACGCTATGAATCCAACCATGGCCAGGGAACTCAATCAGGTCTCGATCCTTTGTGAAGAGGATCGAACGCTGCGCGCGGTTCTGATCAACGCCGAGGGAAAATTATTTTGCGCGGGCGGCGACATCAGTGAATTTGTTGCTGCCGGCGACAAAGTGGGTGGCCTTATACGACAAATGGCCAGCGATCTGCATTTAGGCATCAGCCGACTTACTCGGCTCAGAGCGCCGGTCATTGCCTCGATTCAAGGCACAGCTGCTGGTGCTGGCTTTAGTCTGGCTATCGCAGCCGACGTCAGCATCGCTGCTGAGCAGGCTAAATTCACCATGGCTTACACCAATGCAGGCCTGTCACCTGACGGCAGTTCAACCTATTTTCTGCCTCGGAGAATCGGCGATCGTAGAGCACGCGAGCTTATGCTCACCAACAGAATCTTAACTGCTCAAGAAGCTGCAGAATGGGGTGTGATCAATCAAGCTGTGCCGGCAGAGACCCTTGATCAAACTGTGCAACAGCTGGTGACGCAATTTCGTCAAGGTCCAACCTTGGCCTATGGTCGCGTTAAAGCGCTGCTGAATGATAGTTTTAACCAAGGCCTCGAAACTCAGATGGAATTAGAAACCAAAGGCATTGCTGACACCGCTATGACGGAGGATGGTCAGGAGGGCCTCAAGGCCTTTCTTGAGAAACGGCAACCCACCTATTATGGACGCTAGCAGGGTTATCAACGGCATTGTCTCGTCTTAATCGTCTCGTCTTAATTGTCTCGTCTTAAAGGGAGGCTAACGAATAAAACCATTGACCACCGCCTCGCCACCCTTATAACCCTGTGTCCTTCAAGATAGCCGATGCCAGAGACTAAGACCGCAGTGCTCGTAGATAGGTATTCATATCAAAGTAGTCTCGCCAAAGCTTTATTTGGCCGTTCTCTAACTGAAATATGCCGCAGCATGGTAAATCAACAGCGCCAGCTTGCGTATTGGTTCGATCAATTCGTTCACAAATTACGCAGTCACCATCACTCATCAATGTGACAATTTGCCAATCCGTTTCCATCCAGTTGGCGGTGAAGGATTGGATAAATTCTTTAATCGCGGCTCTGCCCGTCACCGGTTCAGCGGGCACATTGTGATAACAACCGTTTTCGTGAAAAAAACCTGCTAATTCCTCGGGATCAAGCCGCTGCCAGGCCTCTATGAAGGATTTAATTATCTGTTCGTTTTTCGTCATCGCGGGCGCCTTTAGTTAGATCTTGGTGAATTCTGGATCATCAATGATAGAGCATGTTACCCTGCCGATCTCTAACGCGAATGGCGCAATGCGGTAACGACTTTCGGACCGCGATAAATAATCATTAGGGCTAGTTCGCATTAATCACATGCTTAAACCAAGAGGCTTTTTATGAAACTTGAATTTCATTTCGATTTTGGAAGTCCAAACGCTTACCTTAGCCACTTGGTAATTCCGGAGATCGAACAAAGGCTTGGTCGATCCATTGACTATGTGCCAGTCCTATTAGGGGGCGTCTTTAAAGCAACCAACAATGTCGCGCCAGGCGTATCGATGCAGGGCATCTTGAACAAACCGGCTTACATGCAGCTTGAAACAAAACGATTTTTGAAAACACACAACATCACAAAATACCAACAAAACCCGCATTTCCCCGTCAACACCTTGATGCTGATGAGAGGTGCCGTTTTTGCGGAGACATCGGGCTTTTTCGAAGACTACGTCAACGAGATCTTCCATCACATGTGGGGGGAACCAAAAAAAATGGATGAACTCGACGTTTTTGAAGCCGCTTTAATCGCCTCAAATCTTCCAAGCGCTTCTATTTTAGAAGGCATTCAAGATCCTCACGTCAAATCGAAACTCATCGACAATACAACGACTTCTGTGGCGCGAGGCAACTTCGGATCGCCAACGTTTTTTGTCGATAACGAAATGTTCTTTGGTAAAGATAAGCTGCGAGACTTTGAGCAGTATGCGGCGGCTCAGATTTAGGCCGGTGATCTAAGATCAATGCCATTGCGGTGCGCCGATCAGCCCTTTGTCTACATCCTGACGCAATACCGGTTGGCTACCTCGAGCCCCCGTGGCAGAGCAGATCGATCATCGCATGCTTGTGCTGACTCCGCGGTGCTGCCATCGAATCCCTTGCCGCCAAAAAATGATAGCCACGGCGCGAGCCAAGCTCGAAACTAGCACATAAAAGCAACCCACCGATGAGAAGCGATTCATCATCGAAACTGTTCCCTGCAGAGAGTAAAAGATCCATAAGCCTTACGCTTCCGTGACATGCCTTCGGCTAAATGTTACGGTTTCAACTTTCCAGACGAGCAATGCCTTTTGACTGCCCATCACTCGGACGATGCCCAACAGCAAGACCCTGAAGACATTTACACATCGGAATACGAAGTCGGACAAGACAATCTGCAAGGTTTAGGCCTTGATATCCACAACCCGGTCTTTCTAATCAGCAGCGTTACCATTGTCGTGTTTGTTACCATCACTTTGATGTTCCCAGAACAGGCTGCCAGCAACTTTAGCACTCTGCGACTCTACTTAACGGGTGAGTTAGATTGGTTTTTCATGTATAGCATGAATGGCTTCCTAATCTTTTCTGTCGCGCTCGCTTTGTCACCGTTGGGCGCAATCCGAATAGGCGGGCCTACAGCGAAGGCACGCTATCATTTGCTCAGCTGGATCTCCATGTTGTTTGCGGCGGGGATTGGCATTGGCATCATGTTCTATGGCGTGTTGGAGCCTATGAATCATGCCCTGACGCCACCTTTGAACGCGGAGAACCTGGCTCCGGATGAGTTACGTCAGTTAGCAATGGCTTCAACCATCTATCATTGGGCGTTCCATCCCTGGGCGGTTTACGTGGTCATTGGCCTGTCGCTTTCTTTTTTCTGCTACAACAAAGGATTACCGCTTCTAATACGGTCGGCGTTGTACCCCATCTTCGGCGAGCGCATTTGGGGATGGCCAGGCCATATTGTCGATATCCTCGCAATCTTTGCCACTCTATTTGGGCTCGCCACCTCTTTGGGATATGGCGCCGAACAAGCTGCCGGCGGTCTCAACTATCTTTTCGAGTTGCCTACCGGTGATTACACCAATATTGCGCTAGTCCTTGTGATTACGGCTTTGGCATTGATTTCAGTTGTTCGAGGTCTGGACGGCGGCATCAAACGCTTGAGCGAAATCAATATGGTTTTAGCAGCGCTTTTGGGGACCTTTGTCCTATTTATGACGCCCGTGCTCGACACGGTCAGCGCATTTTTTACCTATATCCTCGCCTATCTGGAGTACTTACCCGTGCTGAGCAGCTGGGATGGCAGAACCGATTTCTACTATATGCACGATTGGACGACCTTCTATTGGTCATGGTGGATCGCCTTTTCGCCGTTTGTCGGTATGTTTATCGCGCGGATTTCCAGCGGCAGAACAGTTCGAGAGTTCGTTTTTGGCGCACTGCTTGCCCCTTCGCTCATTTTCATGCTCTGGATGACCATTTTTGGTCACACTGCCATCGGTCAATATTTTAATTCAGGCATCGAGGGTGTTGCAGAGAGTGTGCGTAATTTCCAGCCTGAACTGACACTATTTATTTTCTTAGAGGAATTCCCGCTCACCCTACTGACGTCTATTGTCGGCTTGTGCCTAGTCATCATCTTTTTTGTGACCTCGATGGATTCAGGTTCACTGGTCGTCGATACCATGGCCGCAGGCGGCAAAATCAAGACCCCGCTCTTTCAGCGGGTATTTTGGTGTGTCGCGCTGGGAATGATTGGTATCGCGCTACTACTCGGTGGCGGTTTGTCGTCGGTCCAAGCGGTGTCGCTCGCGAGCGCATTTCCTTTCACACTCATCATCATTCTGATGGTCATAAGCTTACTACTCGGTCTCGTTCGGGAACGTCGATTGCTCGCCGCCGAAAACGCTACTACCGAAGACAGCGCTTAGCTTCAAGCACTTAAAATGGCGGAGCGCTTTCTATGCTGCCCTCAAGGCCCTGCCCTCAGCCGACCGCTCAGGCTCATAGGTTTTGACAACCCTTCGAAACCCAGGACCTCTTAACAATAGAAACCTTCGTCTATGTGTCGAGACCATACCCTCAGATCCGGTGACGATCGCGCACCCTTGCGGCCCACCTCAAGGGCTGGCCTCAACAAGCCTCTAGCCATGGTGAAGCTGGCCTAACTAGTTTGAATACGAAAGATTTATTTCTAATAAATTTTCATAAAAAACAATAATTTATAATTTTTTCCAGGGCTTTGGGATAGATATGTGCATTGTTCT
>JADHNJ010000031.1 GCA_016779565.1 Pseudomonadales bacterium | reverse complement strand
ATGCTTGAGTCGGTTTCGCTTGGCATATTGAAGAGCCACCCGTTGGGCTTGGTTAAAGTCGCGTCAAAGACGTTAGGCAGGAGAGAATGCGACAGCGGGCGAGCTCGCGAGCACGGGTCAACGGGCAAAGTTGGCGCTGATAACCGGACAGTCATCTTGATCTGGATGTCAGATATTTGATCAAAGCCTATAAAAATAGATCAAATGTTCTTAGCGCTATAAGTCGTTGCGCAGGCTGGCGCCAAGCGTCTCACTAGCTTGCAATCTATTGCCAACGATCAGGAGTTAGTATGTTCTACCTGGGACTTGTATTATTTTTTGGGACGCATGGACTACTTTTGTGGCCGCCATTAAAACGCCGCATCCAGAGTACTATTCCTGAAGCGGCCTACATGGGCGGGTACAGTGGCTTCAGCCTAGCTGGGCTAGTGCTGATGGTGTTGGGATACGATTCGAGTTTCGAGATCTCTGTGCCTCAGGTACCCTCGATGTATTCAGCTGCGCCTAGTGTCATGTTTGTGGCATTTTGGATGTTGGTCGCCGCGAATCTGCCGAGTTGGACGAAGTCGGTGGTTAGGCATCCCATGACGGTGGGGATTGTGCTTTGGGCGGCACTTCATTTGAGTGTGAATTCCAACTTGCATGCCTGGCTATTATTTGGATTGTTTGCGGTGTTGGTTTTGTTGTCAGCATTGACCGCCGCTCAGCGCGGTAAAGCTCGTGCGGATCAGACACCGAAACTTCGGTTTGATGCGGTGGCTTTGCTGATTGCGGGCGGGTTGACGGCCTTAACAATGCATTACCACGGCGCTTGGTTTGGGGTAGCTATCCTTTGAGTGAGCGCAACGAGGCGGCGGATTTTGCGATAGATACCGCCTTCATGAATCTCGCGCTCGCTCAAGCAGACCTTGCCGAAGCAGCCGGAGAGGTGCCTGTGGGTGCGGTTGTAGTCATGGATGGCATAGTCGTCGGCGCGGGTCATAATCGATTGATTACCGATCATGATCCAACTGCCCATGCAGAAATCGTGGCCCTAAGGCAAGCCTCGTTGGCCTTACGCAACTATCGAGTGCCAAGGGCGACGCTGTATGCCACTTTAGAACCCTGTGCCATGTGTGCCGGCGCGATGGTGCATGCGCGAATCGAAACCTTGGTGTTTGCCACAAGGGAACCCAGGGCTGGTGTGGCCCGTTCCAGACAGCATTTTTTTGAATCTGCTTACCTCAATCATCGAGTTCAGGTTCGTGAGGGCGTCTGCGCGGATGCCAGCGCCTCGCGCCTACAGGCTTTTTTTCGACAGCGCAGGTAAGGCGATCCTTCAGTTAGGAAAGAACTTCGATAGATGTTCACATAATGGCTCCAAAGCCTGTGCATCGATGATCGAAAAGTCGGCTAATTGCCTGCTATCGATGTCCAGTACGCCAACGCACTGCTGCGCCTTGAGGATCGGTATGACAATCTCGGAGCGAGATTCCGAGCTGCACGCGATATGGCCATCAAACTGAGCGACGTCCTCGACAATGAGGGTCTTCGCCTGAGCCCAGGCACTACCGCAGACACCCTTGCGGTAGCCAATACGAGTACAGGCAAGTGGACCTTGAAAAGGACCTAAGACGAGCTCGTCATCCTTGACGAGGTAAAATCCGACCCACAACCAATCGAAACTTGAGAATAATGCTGCGCTCGTATTGGCAAGGTTAGCGATCAGGTCATTTTCGGAGTCTGTTAGCGCGGTAATCTGTGGCAATAGGGATTGATATAACTCGCCGCGCTCGCCGGTATCCGGCAATACCAAAGTTTTTGTCATTTTTTTCGTATTCCAGTGAATTGTTCGGGTTACAAAGATGACCTAAGACGAAGGGTAGCTATAATAGGCTTTTACCTTTAACGGCGAAACTATGCTGCAATTATCCGGCGATTCTGCGCTTTCCCAATTTCGCAGGCAAAAACTGCAACAACAGATTGAGGCAGCGGGACTGCCATTTCAGCTGAAAGAGACACGTTTCGATTATTTCCTTGATACGTCGCGGCCTTTCACCGCTCAAGAAACGGCGAAAGCGGAAGATTTGTTGTCGGCTAGCGCGTTTCAAGCCCCTGCTGATTCTGAGGTGGTCTTGATTGTGACGCCTCGCCTAGGGACTTTGTCAGCTTGGAGCACGAAGGCTTCGGAGATTGCCATGAATTGCGGTCTAGATGCGGTCAAACGCATCGAACGCGGTCTGCGCTATGTCTTTGAGGCCAGAGGTGTAGCACTGACTGCCGATGGTGAAGCAGTTGGGGTAAGCGCGGAGGATCAAGCGCTTATGCGTCTTGTCCATGACCCCATGACTGAATCTGTGTTGTTTGATTTTAAATCGGTGCAAGCCTTATTCGAATTTCAGAACGCGAAACCAGGGCAATCGATTCCGTTGCTCGAGCTAGGCATGAGGGCAATAGAGTCGGCAAATCAAACGTTGGGGCTAGCCCTTGCTGCCGATGAGATCAGTTATTTGACTAATGCTTTTATCAACCTTGAGAGAAACCCAACGGATGTCGAGCTCATGATGTTTGCACAAGCAAATTCAGAGCACTGTCGACATAAAATTTTCAGAGCATCTTGGACGTTAGATGGCTGCGAGCAGGCCCATAGCCTAATGGATATGATTCAGAACACGTACGCGCGAAGCCAGGGACGGGGAGTTTTGAGTGCGTATAGTGACAATGCGTCTGTGATCGAGGGTTCGGTTGCCGAGCGGCTGATGCCGGCGCCGACGTCGGATGTTTATGAGTACATCCAAGAGCCGATACCCATTTTAATGAAGGTCGAAACCCACAATCATCCAACCGCAATCGCCCCTTTTCCAGGTGCGGCAACCGGCGCTGGGGGCGAGATTCGAGACGAGGGCGCGGTGGGTCGCGGTTCGCGTCCTAAAGCTGGATTGACCGGGTTTAGCGTGTCAAATCTTCAATTACCCGATTCGGCCGAACCCTGGGAGCAGTCGATTGGTAAACCTCACCGAATCGCCTCGTCCCTTGGGATTATGTTAGATGGTCCGATTGGCGGCGCTGCTTTTAACAATGAGTTTGGTCGACCTAATCTTGCAGGATATTTCCGAAGTTTTGAGATGACCGTGGATGGCGCGACCTGGGGCTACCACAAGCCCATTATGATCGCTGGCGGCATGGGCAATATTCGAACCAGCCACATCGACAAGGGTGTTATTCATCCAGGGGATGCGTTAGTGGTCTTGGGTGGTCCTGCAATGTTGATTGGTTTGGGAGGTGGCGCGGCATCGTCCATGGCCAGTGGAGCGGGGGATGAGACGCTAGATTTCGCCAGTGTGCAACGGGGAAACCCTGAAATCGAGCACCGCTGTCAGGAAGTCATCGATCGTTGTTGGCAAATGGGTGATCATAATCCCATTCGGTTTATCCATGACGTCGGTGCCGGTGGGTTGTCTAATGCTCTGCCGGAGTTGGTCAAAGATGGCGGGGTTGGCGGTACCTTTGATTTGCGTGCTATTCCATCCTCGGAACCTCAGTTAACACCTCTGGAGATTTGGTGTAACGAGGCTCAGGAACGATATGTGTTAGCAATAGCGCCTGAAAAGCTCACCTTATTTTTATCACTATGTGCCAGGGAGCGATGTCCGGTCGCGGTGGTCGGTCGGGCCGAGCGAGCGCCCCACCTTCGATTGGAGGATGGCCTGTTTGACGATGTGCCGGTTGACCTGCCGATGTCTGTTTTGTTTGGCAAGCCACCTAAAATGCATATTTCAGCAACCTCACAGAAAAGATCCGGACAGGGCCAGTGGAAACCGCCTGCCCTAGCAGAGGCCGTGCGGCGAGTGCTGGGTCATCCGACCGTTGGCAGTAAAAGTTTTTTGATTACTATCGGTGATCGCAGCGTTGGGGGTCTAGTGGCTCGCGATCAGATGGTTGGCCCATGGCAGGTGCCGGTCGCAGATGTGGCGGTAACGGCTGCTGGATTTCATGCCACGGTTGGTGAGGCAATGGCGATGGGTGAGAGAACGCCGCTAGCGGTTGTAAACGGACCGGCGTCTGGCCGTATGGCTGTTGCGGAGGCCTTAACGAATATTGCCGCAGCAGTGATCGGTCCAATTGAAGGGGTAAAATTATCCGCTAACTGGATGGCAGCCAGTGGCCATCCAGGTGAAGATGCCAGCCTCTTTAAGACGGTAGAAGCTGTCGGTATGGAAATGTGCCCAGCGCTTGGTCTGTGTATTCCCGTTGGTAAAGATTCTATGTCTATGCAGACTAGATGGGTTGACCAAGACACCGAAAAAACCGTGACGTCTCCGGTATCACTGATCGTGTCAGCGTTCGCGGCGGTGACAGATATTGAAGGAACGCTGACTCCTGTCTTAGCAGCAGAACCGAGCCGCTTGCTGCTCCTTGAGTTAGCCAATGAACGGCGTTTGGGGGGCAGCATACTACAGCAGTGTTTCGAGGTGTTTGAGCCCGATGTGCCTGACGTGACAAATTATGACGCGCTGAGCGCTCTATGGCGCGTTGTACAAGATCCCGTGCTCCGAGCCGATGTATGGGCGATGCATGATCGGTCCGATGGTGGCTTGTTGACAACCTTAGTTGAGATGGCATTTGCAGGACACTGCGGCATAGACATTACTGTGCCCCTATCAGAGTCTGTGCTGCCCTTTTTATTTAATGAAGAAGTCGGTGTGATTTTGCAGATTGCTGATGCGGGCCTATCACGCTGGATTAAAGCTTTAGGAGAGGCGGGTATCGTGTTCTCAGAGGTCGGCATACCCAGATCGGACTCAGTGATCTCAATTCGTCAGGGCGACCATGAACTGGGGCAGTGGGCTCGCGGCATGCTGTATCAGCGCTGGTCCACGGTGAGCCATCAAATGACGCTGCTCAGAGATGATCCTGAATGCGCGAGAGAGGCATTTGATAGCGTGCTGGATGATACCGACAGAGGCCTCACTATTAGGCTGCCAACCCACCCGTTAGAAACTCAGACAACGTCCTTTGTCGCACGGGGACTGAAGCCTAAAGTTGCGATTCTTCGAGAGCAGGGAGTCAATAGCCAGATGGAGATGGCCGCAGCCTTCGACCAAGCAGGTTTTGAAGCGGTCGATGTCCACATGAGTGATCTGTTATCGGGACGGCATGATTTAGCAGATTTTCAGCTGTTAGCTGCGTGTGGCGGTTTCTCTTACGGGGACGTGCTTGGCGCAGGGACTGGATGGGCGCGTAGTGTCTTAATGAATGAGCGTGTCGCCGCCCAATTTCATCGCTTTTTTGCCCGTCAGGATACGTTAACGCTGGGAGTTTGTAATGGTTGTCAAATGTTGTCGCAGTTGCAATCGTTGATCCCGGGTGCCGAGGCATGGCCAACATTCCTTCGCAATCGATCTGAGCAGTTTGAGGCGCGTTTTTCCTTGGTTGAAGTTATGCCCAGTGAGAGCTTGATGCTTAAAAGTTTGGAGGGCGCGGTTTTGCCAATTGTTGTCTCCCATGGGGAAGGTCGCGCCCAGTTGTCAGCGGATGCAAGGACAGCGCTCGCTGGTGGCCGACAGATTGCGATGCGCTTTGTAGACCATGATCATCAGCCTACCGAGCGCTATCCTTTTAATCCCAATGGCTCACCAGAGGGTTTAACGGCGGTGACATCTGAAGATGGGCGTGCGTTAATTATGATGCCGCATCCAGAACGGTCTTTCAGGCGTTATCAATGGTCTTGGCAGCCGAAAGGGCTATCGGCTTTGACGCCTTGGTCCAAGGTTTTTGAAAACGCGCGCATGGCGCTTCGGTGACCTATTGACCATCGTCATCAACGTCTAGCGGGCTCTAGGGTCAATCGTTTCATCGCGGGTTGGGAAGGTACCCGACTTGCGATCCATAAAATAATATTTAAGGGTTTGATGAATTGCAGCAAAGGACAGGTCTTCCCATGGGACTTCCTGCTCAGTAAAGAGCTGGGTTTCAAGGCTTTCTTCCCCTGGGTGGAAATCGAGATCTAGTAGTCGCGCCTTGTAGAACATATAGACTTGGGAAATGTGAGGCAGACTAAATACGGTATATAGTGATTCTATTTCTACTCGCGCATTAGCTTCTTCATGGGTTTCTCTGAGTGCACCTTCAGAGATGGATTCACCGTTTTCTAAGAAACCCGCTGGCAAGGTCCACATGCCATAGCGAGGTTCTATAGCCCGACGACACAGCAACACCCGATCGTCAAAAAAGGGTAAGCAGCCAGCGATAATTCTAGGATTGGAGTAATGGATAGATTGGCAATGGTCACACACGAATCTTGGCCGGTTGTCACCCTCAGGAATTTTAAGGGAAACCCTGCCTCCGCATTGACCGCAATATTTCATGGCAGCAGTATACGATCTCGAGGCCCGCATTCACAATGGAGAAGATAAGTTGATTAGACGACTCCGACAAAATTTTGAGGTTGCGCTCGATGTCGCGAAGCGGCCGCCACAATTTTCACGAAGCCCCGAAGCTTCTGTCCTTGTGTTGGTGCGGCAGACCGAGACGCCCTCCGTCATTTTAACCGTGAGATCTAGCCAGCTTAATGCTCATGGCGGTGAGGTTGCGCTACCAGGCGGCAAGCGTGATTTAACTGATCAGTCTCTTGAAGCAGTCGCGCTGCGAGAAACCGAGGAGGAATTAGGCATTTCAAGAGAATCGATTGAATTGCTGGGGCCGCTGCCAGGGCTGGTCTCAAAGCATGGTTTGTGGGTGACGCCTTTTGTGGGTCTGGCACCTGCCGATGCTGTAATTGCGCCGTGCGAAAGGGAAGTGGCAGCAGTTTTTGAAGTGCCTTTAACGTGGTTTCTGACGGATCCTCGATCGGCTACTGAGCGGTTAGAACGTCAGGGCGTTGTGCAAATGGCGCCAGTGTACGAGTATGAGGGGTACCGAATCTGGGGCCTGACCGCGTTAATATTGCTCGATTTCATTAATCTCGCATTGACTTAAAAACGAGTAACCTAAGACCCCGTAAGAGGGCCTGAATTTGTTATCATTTGGGTTCGCAGGAGAACATTATGATTTATCAGTTAGGAGACTTCCTACCTACCGTTCACGAAGATACTTGGGTCGCTGATAATGCCACGGTGGTCGGCCAGGTAACCCTAGAGGCAGGCGTGAGCATTTGGTTTAACGCGGTCCTTCGTGCTGAAAACGCGGCGATATCGGTCGGTGAAGGTTCTAATATTCAAGATGGTTCGGTATGTCATGTTGACCCTGGGATGCCTTTAACCATTGGCCGGTCGGTCACGATCGGACATAAGGTGATGCTCCATGGTTGTACTATTGGTGATGAAACTCTGATAGGGATTAACGCGGTGATTTTAAACGGTGCAAAAATCGGGCGAAATTGCCTAATTGGCGCTAACTCGTTGATTCCCGAAGGTAAGGAAATTCCGGACGGTTCGTTAGTGATGGGCTCCCCGGGCAAGATTGTCCGGCAATTAAGCCCGGAACAAATCGAAGGTTTAAAACAAAGCGCTCAGCATTATGTCGAAAATGGTCGCCGTTATAAGGCAGCATTAACGGTTGTTTAAAGAGCGATGTAAGTCTCCGGGTCTTGGCTTTCCAGTGGTGCAGCGCTATATTAGAGGCGTTAGAAGACTGTGACTAATTAAGGGTGATTTCAAGCACGATGAATAGGCCGACACAAGGTATGCCTTTCCCCAAGCGCGGTTCCACGCGCAATTTGTCGTGGGACTGCCTGGGTATGCTACGACTGCCGTTGTAGGCGGCCGTTATCAATTCCTACATCGAATGAAATTAGTCTGCAGAAAAGCAGGCCGTTGCCACTTTATCGAGATTTAGTCCTATGAGTTCAAAGCCAAAAAACGTTCAAGATCCAGCATCGTCGAAGACGATGCCATTTCACAAGTACAAACCTTTTCAGCCGATTCACTTACCCGACCGAACCTGGCCGGATAAAGTCTTAGACGCCGCCCCGCGCTGGTGCAGTGTCGATTTGAGGGATGGTAACCAGGCATTGATCGAGCCTATGACCCCCAATGAAAAACAGATCATGTACGATTTGTTGTTAGATTTAGGGTTTAAAGAGATCGAAGTCGGCTTTCCGGCTGCTTCTCAAACCGACTTTGATTTTGTTCGAAAGATTATCGATGAAGGTTTGATTCCAGAAGACGTCACGATTCAAGTGTTATGCCAGGCGCGTGAAGATCTGATTACGCGAACGGTCGAAGCAGTGACGGGTGCAAACCGCGTGATTTTCCATCTCTACAATTCGACTTCGACCCTTCAGCGAAGAGTCGTTTTTGGCAAAAGTCAGGCTGAGATTACTGAATTAGCGACTTCTGCTACCCAATTGGTGAAGACATTCACCAAGCCTCTGGTCGATGCTGGCACCGACTTGGTTTTGGAATATTCACCAGAGAGTTATACCGCGACAGAAATGGATTTTGCCGTTGAAATTTGCACTGCAGTGATGTCGGTTTGGGGCGCAACTCGGGAGAAACCCGTGATATTAAACTTGCCTGCTACGGTTGAAATGGCGAGCCCCAATATTTATGCCGATCAACTTGAGTATTTTATTCGACAATTGCCGCAAAGAGATCTAGCCGTGATCAGTCTGCATACCCACAACGATCGCGGTACTGGTGTTGCAGCCTCAGAGTTGGGCCTCATGGCTGGTGCAGATCGAATAGAAGGCACGCTGTTTGGCAATGGGGAGAGAACCGGGAACTGTGACATTATTACCATGGCAATGAACTTATTCTCCCAAGGCGTCGACCCGGAGCTGTATTTGTCTGATATGGCAAGAATTGTTCAGGTGTCTGAAGCTTGCACAAAAATACCTGTCCATGTTCGGCAACCCTACGCTGGCGATCTGGTTTTCACAGCATTTTCTGGATCACACCAAGATGCGATTCGTAAGGGTATGGCCTACGTTGAATCGGGTTCAGATGGGGCTTGGGAAGTACCTTACTTACCGATTGATCCTGCGGATGTTGGCGGTTCCTATCGAGAAACGGTTAGGGTTAACAGTCAATCCGGTAAAGGCGGGATTGCTTTCATTTTAGAAAATTACTTTGGCGTGCAGCTCCCAAGGGACCTGCTGTTAGAGCTGAGTCCAATAGTTCAAAAAGTCTCCGAGGCAGATGGGGGTGAGTTACAACCAGATACTATTTGGCAAACCTTTATTTCCGAACTGGTGGAAGTGCCGGGGCCTTACGCATTGATTGATTATGAAGTCAGATCCATTCCTGATGAGCGTGAATACTGTAAGGCACGCGTTAGGGTATCTGACAATGAGATCGATGTTGAAGGAGAAGGAAACGGTCCGATCGATGCTTTCGTGACGGCTCTGGCAAGCACGCTAAATGAAACGATTCATGTTGTGGATTATCAAGAGTATGCGATGAACGAAGGCAGTGAGGCCCAAGCAATTAGCATTATTGCGGTTTCAGGAGGTAATACTGAGAAGTGTTTCGGCGTTGGCATCAGCCAAAACACCACGACGGCTGCCTTTAAGTCAATCATAGCGTCGTTGAATAGACTCTGGCGTTAATAGCGCTGCCGCCTTCAGTCAAACGCGCGCCAAAGGCGGCTGGTGGGGCGTGAAGCTTTTGGTCTTCAGTTATGCAGCGACGACCAGGCTGGGCCTTGGCGTCTACCGAAACGACTGATGGGCCGTGGCTGATGTTCTGTAAATGTGCAGTAGATACACTCTGTAGGCGTTGGGAAGCTTGTCAATAAATTAAGACACGTGATTATTTGCCACGGTAAAGGCCGCACTGAGGACATGCACCCGGGTCAATGGCAGAATCAAAAAAAGGAGACACGAGATGGATAGTCTACCGCTGCTCTCCACCGCGCTGCTGGTGACGTTGCTGCTCACAGGATTTTTTTTCTTCAGGCTCGATCAACGCATCAGCCGATTAACCAAGGAAACAGTAGCGCTTCCGGGGGCGGAGAAAACGGTTGCCAGCGATCTGGCTGACCGTCGGGATCCGGATGCCCGTCAGGATGAAAGTTTCTGGCGATGGTTTCGAACCAGCGCTGTCGCGTCCGTTGTGGTTCGACACCAAGTGGTTCTGAGCATCAACCCCGCTTGTGAAAAGCTGCTTGGCCGGTCCGAAGCAGAAGTGAAAGACCGGCCAGCGACCACCTTTATGCTTCCGTCGAGCGCGGCGATGGCGAGGCGAGTTGGGATCGAACCTGAGCTGATTCCTCGAGAATATCAAATCGTCAAACCTAATGCCGAAGTGATTACGATTTTGACTCAGCCCTCCATGCTGAGACTCAGCGGTCAAGATGTACGGGTTCTGATGCTGTTCGATATATCTATCCAAAAACAGCGAGAGACCTCGCTTCAAGAGTCAGAAAAGAGTCTGGGGCAAGCTCTAGCGGAAGCCTCAGGCCGCTTGGGCGAGACCCAATCTTATTTGAATTTGGCGCTTGAGCATTTTTCAGAGGGTTTTATTCTCATTGCGCCTGACCAGAAGATTCGTTTTCTAAATCGAAAGATCCGAAGTTTTTTCCCTGAGTTAGCTCACGAATTGAAACCTGGCTCAGACTGGCCCCAGCTGGTCGCAGAGATGTATCGGCTTGATATGCTGCGACCAGGCGCTGCGAGTCGTTCCACGAATCTAGTAGCATGGTTTGAGCGTGGAAGAACTGCGGGCTTTGTTCACGAAGATTTCGAACTGAAAGGCAACCGCTGGATCCGGGTGACGATTAAAAGTCTCCCCTCTGAGGATCAAATCATTACGGTGGTTGATATTTCCGAACTGAAGACCGCCATTGAGCGTGCCGAAGTTGCAGCCGAATCCAAGAGTAATTTCTTGGCTAGCATGTCCCATGAAATTAGAACGCCTATGAATGGCATATTGGGCATGGTCGATTTGCTCAAGCGTGAAGTGCGTGATTTAGATCATTTAGAAATGCTCAATACGATACAAAATTCTGGAATGTCGCTGCTGTCGCTAATTAATGACATTTTAGATATATCGAAAATTGAGGCTGGCAGAATTGATCTTGAGATTGTTCCGTCTGATTTAGGAGATGTCGCCGAACAGGCATTGGAGGTGATAGCAACCAACGCCTCAAAGAATGAGCAATCTTTGATATTAATCGTGGATCCGCAGCTACCCAGTAGGCTAATGCTGGACGGCCTCAGACTTCGGCAAATTTTTGTAAACCTTGTGGGTAATGCCATTAAGTTCTCTCCCCGGCGCTCGGATATCGTTGTTCGTATCGAATTGCTCGCGCGTGATGAGGCGCAGAAAACCTGTGACATCGTCATTAGAGTTATCGATGATGGCATCGGCTTATCTCAAGAAGCCCAAGAAAAAATCTTTCAAGATTTTTCCCAGGCTGAAAAATCAACCAGTCGCGTGTTTGGCGGCACGGGTCTAGGGTTGGCAATTTGTCGTCGTCTGGTTGAGACCATGGGCGGGGACATCACCGTTGTCAGTGACTTAGGGCAAGGTGCGGAATTTCGAGTGCAGTTATGTTTGGCGATCGAGGATTCGGAGGAGCCTCAGGAGCAAGTCCCTGACTTAAGCGGTATTGGGGTATTTTACTTGGGTGGTTCGACAGTAAGTTTTGAAGAAGTTAACGGGATATTAGGCTACGAGGGTGCAATTTGTCGGTTGGTCGAAGATGGACCAGATCTTGAGCAGGCCTTGCAAACGCCCGATGAGGCTGCCTCCAAGGTTGTGATTTTATCCGGACTTTTATCAAGATCTGAACAAGAGACCATTTGGGGCCGAGTCGAGCAATTAATGCCAGACTCAGGACTCGGTTGGATATTTCTGAGCCAGGGTCGAAGTCAACCTATGCGCTTGGTTAACGAGCGTCTTGCTTTGATTAGTAGCAACCCTTATCGCTGGCGTGAGCTGGTATCGGCGGTGGCAAGGGTGGTCGGTCGTAAGGGTATGGACCTAGGTTCAGATCACGGGGCCAGTCAAATGCTGAAAGATGCTTGGGTACCCATGACAGTCGCAGAAGCTGAACAAGCAGGGCTCTTGATTTTGGTAGCCGAGGATAATGTGATTAATCAGCAGGTAATCAAGCGCCAATTAAATACTCTAGGTTTGGCTTGCGAAATCGTAAGTGACGGCCTGGAAGCGCTAGATCGAATTCGACTTGGCGGAATTGCTCTGGTTTTAACGGACTGTGATATGCCGAACATGGACGGTTATGAATTAGCAAGAAGAGTTCGGCAGGAGGAGCAAAGTGGTAATACTGCGTTGCCCATTATCGCCATCACGGCCAATGCGATGGATGGGGCGGCGGAGGAATGCTTTGCAGCGGGAATGGATAATTATCTGTCCAAGCCATTGGAAATAGACACGTTGCAAGCGATGTTGCGAACCTACTTGGCGGTGCCCGAGCAGCAGGCCTTTGATCAAATTGAAGGTGAAGGAGAGTTGGGCTCGACCTTAATGGGCTCCAATTCAGCGAAGGGAATCCTAGACTCCTCAATGCAGACAACGGCTGTACAATCAGACGGTGCTTTGGTTGATAGGGCAGTGCAGTCCCCTGATAGTGCGGTACTACTGGATCTTTCAGAGCTTGAAATACTCTTCGACAATGAGGCTGATCTCAAGGAAATCCTGGGGGAATTTTTGTTATCGATGAATGAGGTTGCAGGTTCAATTCGTCAGGCTCAAGCGGAGGCCAACCCCAAAACAATCGGGGCTGAAGCCCATAAATTGAAATCGTCATCGCGAACAGTCGGTGCACACCGGCTAGCGGATCTTTGTTTACAATTGGAAACTGCTGGAAAGACCCACGATTTGGCCGCATTGGCGGAGCATTTGCAGCATCTCGACCGAGTGATCGCAGATACTCAAGGGGTCCTTAAAACCAGGTTGGACCAATAGAGGCTGGGTCATTGGGTGCGGCTTGAGCACTGTAAAATGTACATGATTCAAAGAGGTGGTTTAATCCTCATCCTCCTCCGGGCCCTGATCTGAATAAAGCTTAGCTGTGACGATCATATTGTCTTTAAGACGGATAATCTCGATGCGATAGGGTCCGATGCTTAGACAAACTGGCGCCTCAGGTATGGTCTCTAGGGTTTCGGTGATAAGACCATTGAGGGTTTTGGGTCCCTCCGAGGGTAGTTGCCAATCTAGCGTACGATTGATCGCTCGAATGGTTGCGCCGCCGTCGACATAATACGATCCATCTGCTTGAGGATGTATGTCACTGCTCGCCGCAGCAAGGTCTGTTGTGAATTCGCCGACAATTTCTTCGAGAATATCCTCCAGGGTAACGATCCCTTGGATATCACCATATTCATCAACGACCAGACCAATTCGAGCTTTGCGTTTTTGGAAATGCCTGATTTGGGTTTGCAGTGAGGTGTTTTCCGGAATGAAGTAAGCATCGTCAACCTCCTGTAGCAGGCCCGCCTTAGTGAGGTTTTCGCCGGACAAAAATCGGATTGCACTTCTGACATGCAGGATGCCAGCAATGTTATCAATGCTCTCATGAAACACAGGTAGTCTTGTATGCTGGGCAGTTCTGAGTTGCTGGATGATAGCGTCGATGTCGTCGTCAAGATCAATGCCAATGATTTCATTTTTCGGCACCATAATATCGTCTACTGATACTCGATCCAGATCGAGAACGCCCAGCATCATGTTTTGTGACTGGGACGCAATTTTTGCACCCTCGAATACCACCGTGCGCAGCTCGTCACGACTTAAATGGTCTGGGCTTGAATCCTGATTTGAAATACCCAGTAGTCTTAAAAGGCCGTTAGACAAAATTGATACAAACCAGACCAATGGGTACAACAGCCATAAAAGGAACTTCAAGATATGCGACGAGGGCAGTGCAACGCGTTCTGGGAATGCCGCTGCGATGGTTTTTGGGGCGACTTCAGCGAAGATTAGAAATACAAACGTGCAGATGACGGGTGCCCAGGCAACACCGCTTTCACCTAAGATTTGAATAGCGAGTAGGGTTGCAATTGATGCTGCTGAGAAATTAACAAAATTGTTCCCTATCAAAATAACCCCGAGCAATCGGTCAGGTCTTTGCAATAGTCCGCTGGCTTTTCGGGCGCCGCGATGCCCCTTCTTGGCTAGATGTCTCAGCCGATAACGGTTTAAAGCCATCATTGCCGTTTCTGATGCAGAAAAATAAGCGGACAGTACGATAAGGCCGAAAACGGCAAGCAATAAGTTGCCTGTGGAAGGGTCGTCCAAGATCAGTCGACTCGATGTGTTATGAGCATCCGTTGTAGCGGATGGCAATGGGGGGTGTCAAGGCTGTCGATCATTGCAACAATACTTCAACGACAAATTTGCTACCAAAATAGCCGAGGACAAGCAGACCAAAGCCCAATAGTGTCCAAGTGGCGGCGAGAGAGCCTCGCCAACCTAGCCGGTAACGGCCAACCAGTAAAATGACGAAACAGCACCAGGCCATCCCAGTTAAAATGGTGTGATGAATCAGACCGGGTACCGCCATAGAATCCAGGAATACAAAGCCAGTGGCGATTGCAAAGGTCAATGCTGAAAGCCCGATCCATAATGACTCGAACAAAAACTCGTCTAAACTCTGGATTGGCATGAAAGGTATAGCACCCGGATGCTTTTGTTTTAACCGGCGATCAAACCAGATCAGATAGGCAGCTTGAAGCGCAGCGACGGCGAGTAAACTATAAGCTAGGACAGATAGCGCAATGTGTAACATTAGGCTAGGTGCTATGTCGACGCGAAGGCTCGTGTCTCGAGGATAAAAAATCTGCAACAACAGAATGAAGCCGGCAGCCGGGAATACAATTTGTGCAATATGGCTCATGGGGCGCCGCAACTGATTGAGTGCAATCAACAAACTCATAGCAAAAGCCATCAGCCCTAGCATGGTGATTAAACCTAAGCTCATACCTCCAGGCTGAATCAGTGCGTCTCTCAGGCTCAAGCCATGGGCGGTTGCGGCCAATATGCCAAGAACGGCGCCAAGGAAGCGTTGGTTGGCGGTTTGAGTCGCTGCGATCAGCTGGCGTCTGACAACAAAGGTCGCGCATCCGTAGAGCAGGCTGGCGGTGAGCAAGAGCCAAGCAGTTGGTGAGGCGATAGGCAACACGATAGATCCAAGTTAGAAGTAACTGGTTTATAATACCAGTTCGGCAGGCGAAACACCCCAATGGATGATGTTTGGCGCGGTAGCAAAGTCGAGGGGAACGTAAAAATGCCTGCTTTGAGAGGACGGAAAAATTAGCAGATGCAAACAATGAATAGTCTCGGGTCCTATGGGCGGAGGGTATCTAATAAAGTCATTAGGTCGGTAGGGACGATGATTGGTAAGGCAGAATAACTATGTTTGATAATTTGACAAGAAAAGTGGGCGCTGCCTTGGGTCAACTGAGCGGCAAGCGAACCCTTACGGAAGACAACATTGCTGAAACTCTACGCACGGTACGGCTTGCGTTGTTAGAGGCTGATGTGGCGCTCGATGTGGTGCAAAACTTCCTAGGAAAGGTTCGATTACGGGGGGTTGGCAGTGAAGTCTCGGCGAGTTTGTCTCCTGGAGAAGCGTTTCTAAAAATCGTTAATGAAGAACTGATCGAAGTGCTGGGGGGCGCCTCTGAAGGGTTGAATTTGAGTACCCAGCCGCCGGCAGTAATTTTATTGGCAGGCCTTCAAGGGGCTGGAAAGACAACGACCGCGGCGAAACTCGGTGTTTTCGTCAAAGAACGGTTGGGTAAACAAGTGATGTTGGTCAGCGCCGATGTCTACCGGCCGGCAGCGATCGAACAGTTAAAGACACTTGCATCCGGGGCGGGCCTTGGGTTTTGTGAGTCGTCAATTGAGGAGACTCCTCTTGCGATTGCAACTAGAGCACTGCAGGCCGCGAAAACTCAGTTTGCTGATGTTTTGATCGTTGATACGGCTGGACGGCTGGCGATTGATGATGAGCTTATGCTTGAGATCTCAGAACTCCACAGAGCGCTCAATCCTGTTGAAACTTTGTTCGTAGTTGACGCTATGACGGGTCAGGACGCAGCCAATACCGCCAGGCAATTTGGCGAGGTGCTGCCTCTGACCGGTGTAGTTGTGACAAAGGCCGATGGCGATGCAAGAGGCGGCGCGGCCTTGTCGGTTCGCCAGATCACGGGACGGCCGATTAAATTTATCGGTCAAGGCGAGGGCGTTGAAGCGCTTGAGCTGTTTCATCCGGATAGAATTGCGTCCCGGATCTTAGGGATGGGTGACGTCATGTCCCTCATTGAAGAAGCCGAACAAAAAATTGACAAAGCCAAAGCCACTAAACTGGCTAAGAAAATTCAAAAAGGCCGAGGATTCGATCTTTCGGATTTTCGGGATCAGATTCAGCAGATGAATAATATGGGTGGTTTGACTGGCATGCTCGATAAACTGCCAGGAATGGGCAATATGGCAGATGCGGCAAAGGCACGGGTAGACCAGCAAAATTTTGGCCAGTTAGAGGCCATCATCAACTCGATGACGCCAAAAGAACGAAGCTATCCTGATGTCATTAGCGGTTCTAGAAAGCGGCGAATTGCTATGGGATCTGGCACGCAGATCCAAGATGTCAATCGTTTGCTGAAGCAGCACAAGCAAATGCAAAAAATGATGAAGAAAATGGGCCGAAAAGGTGGTATGGCCAATATGATGCGGGGTATGGGAGGGATGCTAAATCAGGGTAAGCGGCCATTTTAAGCTAGAGGTTGCCGCAAGCGTTGTTAAGTTAGCTAAGCTAATAGGGGCCCGAAACTGGGGTAGAGGGTTTAGGTTTAAATCCGTCATAATTTGACATATAATTCGGCGCCCGTCGGGGGCAGCGTGTTTCTGCGGCGCCAAAAGCGGGCGCTGGCTGAAAATTCTGAACGACGTGCTGGAAGCTTGAACGACATAATGGAAGCTAGAACGACGTATTGGAAGCTTGAACGACAAAATTCTAAGAATTCAAATTTAAGAAATAAACACAGGGTGAGAGCATTATGGTAACGATTCGGTTAGCACGTGGCGGCAGTAAGAAGCGTCCGTTTTATTACGTTTCTGTGGCTGATCGTCGAGAGAGCCGTAACGGACGATTCATCGAGCGCGTTGGCTTTTTTAACCCTCTTGCAAAAGGCGCCGATGAGAAAATGCGATTAGATTTAGATCGTATAGAGTACTGGATGCGACAAGGCGCGCAGCCCTCGGATCGTGTAAAGTCATTGCTGAAAGGTTATCGCAAGAGCATCCAAGCCGGTGCCGAAAGCGAAGCGGCAGCCTAACCCTCCATTTAAATCCTACGATTTGTGACAATCCCTGAAGACGACTGGATCCGCTTGGGCTCAATCGTCGGAGTGCACGGTGTGCAAGGCTGGCTGAAGATTTTTTCAGATACCAGCCCCCCTGAGCAAATCCTCACTTACCAGCCCTGGCAAGCCGGGAGACTGCGACCTGAACATCTGCTAGAGGTGGCGGCGTCTAGGGTCTCGGGGAAGAAAATTCAAGTGTCACTGAAAAGCATTCAGGATCGAAGCCAAGCCGAGCAATTGGTTGGATATGGCATTTGGACCACTAAGGCGGTTTTACCCGAGCTGGCGTCAGGAGAGTTTTACTGGCACCAGTTGCTGGGGTTAGCGGTCATCAACGAACAAGCAGAGATTCTCGGTACAGTTTTACGGCTCATGGAGACTGGGGCCAACGACGTACTCGTCGTTGCTGCGACCGCCGATAGCTTAGATGATCGGGAGCGTTTGATACCGTTTGTTGAACCCGAGATCATAAAATCTATAGACCTTGCCGCTCGAACGATCCGAGTCGATTGGTTGGCAGCATTTTGATGCAGTTTGTCGTCGTGACATTGATGCCGAATATGTATGACCTGGTTCGGGCCAGTGGTGTTATTGGAAGAGCCCTTGATCAAGGGGTCGCGTCGTTAAATGTCGTTAATTTGAGAGAATTTTCTGAAGACCGTCATGGAACGATCGATGATCGTCCTTATGGCGGTGGGCCGGGTATGGTGTTGAAGGCAGAACCAATGCTGCGGGCAGTTGCCGCGGCTAAGAACCAGGTTGGCGAGACTGTACCCGTTGTGCACTTTTCTCCACGGGGTCAGCCGTTAACCCAGGCGGACGTATCTCGCTGGGCAACCGATTATAAGGCCATGATAATGCTCGCGAGTCGGTTTGAAGGGTTGGATCAACGGGTGATTGATCAAGCTGTCGACATCGAAGTCAGCGTGGGAGATTTTGTCGTCAGTGGCGGCGATTTGCCTGTGATGATGGCAATGGATGCAGCAATACGCCAGTTACCAGGCGCTCTGGGAGACGAATCTTCAAAAAATGATGAGTCTTTTATTGACGGATTGCTCGAATACCCTCAGTATACGCGTCCTGAAACCGTTGGGGGTGTTTCAGTTCCTGAGATTCTCATGAGCGGCAATCACCAACAGATTCAGCGTTGGCGCCAAGAGCAGGCGCTGATTACAACAAAATTAAGACGCCCTGACATGATAGAACGTCGGGATTTGTCAGACCAAGAAGCCGAAATACTAAAAAGTCACGGTAGTCAGGTTCGACAGCAGACAGAGGAAGAGCAATGAGCAAAAATAAGATTATTGAGCAAATTGAGGCGGCCCAGCTTAAAGGTGACGTGCCAGATTTTGCTCCCGGGGACACCTTGATTGTTCAAGTGCGAGTTGCCGAGGGTAATCGCGAGCGTCTGCAGGCCTTTGAAGGCGTCGTAATCGCCAAGCGGAACCGAGGTTTGAATTCTGCTTTTACGCTACGAAAGATATCTCACGGCACCGGTGTTGAAAGAACCTTTCAGACCCATAGTCCTCTGATCGATAGTGTGACGGTTAAGCGTCGAGGCGATGTGCGTAAAGCTAAGTTATATTACTTGCGCGAGCGAAGTGGGCGTTCGGCAAGGATTAAAGAAAAACTTAAATAAGCTTAAGGCAGTAATCGCTGCCTCAAGGCGCCCTCTAAATACCTGACGATCGTTCAGGTCTACCCTTTTACAAATCTTATTACCAGGCCCGCCTGCCTGTCTTATGGGTGCAGTCCCTCGACGGCATCAGGCGAAATGGCTGTGGATAAACGATCAGTCCATGCCGCTGAAACGGTCCAAAGCTGCTAGGTGGCCCTGTTGTCGTTTGTAAGCGGTTTAAAATGGATGCTGCAGTCGCGCTTGCCTTCACCTTCGTGTTCCTCGGCTTTAGTGCTACATTCGAAGCATCGGGGAAAACATCTCGCAAAGCACGACAGGAGCGCGTATGACATCATCCAAGAATTCAGGCGTGATCAAGCAATATGGATTGCTTGGGTTTCTGACGTTACTGAATGTGATGAATTTTGTTGACCGTCAACTTTTGGCGAGCTTTTCTAACGATATAGTCCCTGATCTCGGCCTATCGAATACGGAGTTCGGGTTATTAACGGGACTAATCTTTTTATCTTTTTATTCTGTAGCCGGCCTGTTCATGGGGACATTGGCTGATCGAGTCAGTCGTACGCGCTTGATCGCGCTGGGTGTGGGGTTTTGGAGTTTGTTGACGGCTGCCTCCGGATTGGCCAAGGGCTTTTATTCGTTGGCCGTGCCGCGAATGTTGATTGGGGTTGGTGAATCAATTTTGACGCCCGCCTCGATGTCGTTGTTAGCTGACCGGTTCCCGGCGCATCGATTAGGGTTTGCCTCGGGATTTTATTATATGGGGGTTCCCATCGGGGTTGGCGTCTCGCTTTTGATTGTTGGCTATCTTGGTCCTTTGATCGGCTGGAGAGCATGTTTTTATACTTTGGGAGGCATTGGGCTTGGCCTTGCCCTGGTAATGCTGCTGATTCGAGACGATAAAAGAGCCCTCGGAGCAAAGCAAACTGCAGAGTCTGAGCAGCATCCGAGTTTTATAAATCAATTACAGGTGCTTTGGGGCGCGCTAAAAGCGTCTCCTGCGCTGGGGATGACCATAGCTGGCGGCGTTGCGTTTCATTTCATTTTAGGGGCGGCGACCTTCGATCAACTCTGGTATGTTCAGGAGCGAGGTTTCGACAAGGCCGAAATCGCGCAAATTACGGGTTGGATAGGGATCATAGCTGGAATAGCGGGTAACCTTTTTGGCGGTCTAGGAGGAGACTATCTGCTGAAAAAAACAGGCATTGGGCGACCGATGTTCCTGTTCGGTGTCATGTTGCTGTTAGCGCCAATTAATATCGCCTATCGATTGGTAAGCCCTGAAAACCCGGTTTTTTGGATTGGTGTATTTGCTGGGTTTTTTCAATTGGGCTGCTTTTACGGGCCAACGTTTTCAACTGTTCAGGAATTGGTACCCGCTCGGATAAGAGCAACGGTTGTCGCGTTTTACATTTTATTACTGAACATGGTCGGGGTGGCGATAGGCGTTAGCTTAGCTGGGGTATATATTGATTACTTAATGGCAAGCAATACGGCAGAGCCCTACACCTTAGGGTTACTATGGTTCACCATTATCTCATTGTTGGCGATACCGTTGTTCTATGGGGCAGGCCGCCGATATGAAGTTGATAAAGCACGATTGCAAGCGTTGGAATTGACCGATGGGAAAACTCCGACTTGATCGAGGATGTCACCCATGCACAATGTTCAGGTTCTGAGTAATGATCATAGTCAATTATTGGATGAATACCTTGATCAACTTTGGTTAGAAAAGGGTCTCAGTCGAAATACCCTTGAATCTTACGGTCGTGATCTGAGGTTTTATGCGCTTTGGCTGCAAGGCCGTGACCGGGAGCTGCTTAAGGCCGATCGGCAAGACCTGCTGGCTTACTTGAGAGAGCGCTCGAGCGCTGGCGTTGCGGCTCGGTCTGTAGCTCGGGGACTGTCCGCTATTCGCTCACTCTATCAATACTTACTAAGAGAGAATCGGATCGTTGAGGATCCAACGTTACGTATTGACAATCCTCGTCTCGGTCGAAAACTGCCAGACACTTTGTCCGAAGAAGAGGTGGATGCCCTCTTGAACACGCCTAATACTTCAACAGCAGTGGGTTTTCGTGATCGAACGATGCTTGAGCTTTTATATGCAACCGGTTTGCGCGTGACAGAACTGGTAACCCTGCAGGTCAATGATTTGAATCTTAGGCAAGGTGTGCTTCGAGTGGTGGGCAAGGGTGGTAAAGAAAGATTGGTTCCCATGGGCGCTGAGGCCATTGATTGGTTGGAAGGCTTCCTCCAAGGGCACCGTGAAGCGCTTATGCGTCGGGCGGGGTCAGATTCAGTCCTGTTCCCAAGTAATCGTGGTCGAGCGATGACTCGTCAAGCTTTTTGGTATCTTATTAAGCGCCACGCCGCGCAAGCAGGTATTGCTAGGTCGCTATCGCCGCACTCTTTGCGTCATGCCTTTGCGACGCACTTAGTCAATCATGGTGCCGATCTGAGAGTGGTTCAGCTGCTTCTAGGCCATAGTGATTTGTCAACGACCCAGATTTATACCCATGTAGCAAAGCATCGGATGCAGGCGCTTCACGCCGCGCATCATCCCAGGGGTTAATTTACTTGGTCCCAATTAATGGGATGTTCTAAACTTAAAAATTAGGATGAGAGGATTCGGATACTGATGTTAGGAAAACCAATGCGATTAGGGTTACTGGCGACACTGGTGCTTCTTGCATCTGTCAATTCAATAGCCGTTGAAAAAACGGCCCTGTCACACGTAAAGGAAAGGTTGGCAGGGAGTAGCCTTCCGATTGCATCGGTCGCTGAGTCGGAAGTACCGGGTATGTTTCAAGTCACGCTGACCGATGGGACACTGCTGCTCACCGATCCAGAGGGTATCTATTTTATTCTCGGTGATGTTTATCAGGCGGTGAACAACCGGATGGTCAACTTAAGCGAGCAGAAAAGAAGCGATAGTCGGCGCGACCTGATATCGGGACTCAGCGAGGCTGACATGGTGGTTTTTTCGCCGCCCTTCCCCAAACTAAAATCCACGATTACCGTGTTTACCGATATTGACTGCGGCTATTGTCGAAAACTCCATCAAGAGGTGCCCGAGCTTAATCGCCTGGGCATCGCAGTGCGCTATTTAGCCTATCCCAGAGCAGGGATCGATTCAGGTAGTTACGACAAATTGGTTTCGGCTTGGTGCGCGCCAGATAAAAAGCAGGCTCTCACCGCGGCAAAAGCAGGCGAAGCGATACCGAATTTGAGCTGCGATAACCCAGTTGCTGAGCACTTTGGTCTAGGGGATCTTGTTGGCGTAACGGGAACACCCTCGATTATCTTAGAAGATGGTCGGCTGTTACCCGGTTACCTGCCCGCCGAACGTTTGGCGCAGCAGTTGGGTATCAGTGGTGAATCCTAAAGAAACTATTTTTAGTAATCGTTAAAGCACCGGGTGAATTGCACCTGCGACTTGATTAAACTGTCGCGCAGTTTTTGACGGGTCGGAATCATGGAAGAGTTTCAACGAATCGAGCGGTTACCGCCATACATCTTTAGTATTACTGATGCCCTTAAGCGAGATGCTAGAGCCAGAGGCGAAGATATCGTCGATTTTGGTATGGGTAACCCCGATCAAGCAACACCGCAACACATTGTTGATAAACTGATTGAAACCGTGAGTCGTGGTGATACTCACCGATACTCTCAATCGAAAGGCATTCCTCGTCTGCGCAAGGCTATCTGTGATTGGTATGCCAAGCGCTATGGTGTTGATCTAGATCCGGAATCGGAGGCCATCGTTACCCTGGGATCGAAAGAGGGTATCGCGCATTTGGCGATGGCGATTTTAGGACCTGGTGACTCTGTTTTGGTTCCTAATCCATCTTACCCAGTCCACCCTTATGGCTTTGTGATTGCCGGTGCCGATGTTCGACACGTGCCCTTAACCGAAGACGTCGATTTTTTCTCGGAACTCGAAAATGCGATCCACAATACTTGGCCCAAGCCCAAAGTGCTTGTGCTCAATTTCCCTGGGAATCCGACCGCCCATTGCGTTGAGCTTGAATTTTTCGAGCGGATCGTTGCAGTTGCGAAAGCGCATGGTTTGTGGATCGTGCAGGATTTAGCCTATGCCGATTTAGTCTACGATGGGTATAGAGCGCCATCGATTTTGCAAGTAACCGGTGCAAAGGATGTGGCCGTTGAATTTTTTACACTGTCGAAAAGCTATAATATGCCGGGCTGGCGCGTCGGCTTTTGTGTTGGGAATCCGACGCTTGTGAGTGCGCTAGGACGCATTAAGTCGTATTTGGATTATGGGAGTTTTACGCCTATTCAAGTCGCGGCGATTGCGGCTCTTGAAGGCGACCAGTCTTGTGTTGAAGAAATTAGGCAAACCTACAAGAGGAGGCGAGACGTTTTATGTGAAGGCCTCAATGCGGCGGGATGGGCGGTAACGCCACCGAAAGCCACGATGTTTGTCTGGGCCAAAATTCCTGAAAGGTTCCGGTCCCTTGGCTCATTAGAGTTTGCCAAGTTGCTCATTAATGAAGCGAAAGTTGCGGTTTCTCCGGGTATTGGGTTCGGCCAATATGGTGATGACTACGTGCGCTTTGCCTTGATCGAGAATGAGCATAGAACTCGGCAAGCGCTGCGAGGGATTAAACGGGTATTATCTGGCGCTTAGATGGAGCCTGGTCGATGAAAAGGATGTTGGGATGAGGATAGCCATCTGTGGTGCAGGAACGGTCGGCAGCGGGGTCGCTGAGATCCTATTGAAAAATCAGGAGCTGATCAAAGCGCGGACGGGCACCGCCGTGACCATCGAGGTCGTTGCATCGCGTTCAGAACCTAAAGCCGACGCCTTTGCGGGAATACCCTTTACTACCGATGTTGTATCGGTCTGCCATCGGACTGATGTTGATGTCGTCGTAGAATTGATGGGCGGAACGAATGATGCAAAGCGTCTCGTTGAAACAGCGCTGAGTGCTGGTAAGTCCGTCGTCACCGCTAACAAAGCTTTGATTGCTGAATTTGGCGAGGGCCTCTTTGCGCTCGCGGCAAAAAACGATGTGCAACTACGATTTGAGGCTGCAGTCGCTGGAAGCATCCCAATTATTAAAGTGGTTCAAGAAAGCCTAGCCGGGAATCAAATCAATTGGCTTGCAGGTATTATTAACGGTACTGCCAATTTTATATTGACCAAGATGGGCGCTGAGGGCAGTCGCCAGGCTTTTGCGGAAGTACTCGCTGAGGCGCAAGCTTTGGGATACGCCGAAGCAGACCCAACGTTTGATATCGAAGGCATAGATGCAGCACATAAGTTGGCGATTTTGGGTGGTGTCGCATTTGATCAAGCGATTCGGTTCGATGAAATATCGGTTGCAGGTATTACCCGAGTTGAATCAAGCGATTTTGCTATGGCGAAAACGCTCGGATATCGCATCAAACATCTCGGAATTGCTCAGCGGTTTGAAACAGAGCTGGAGCTGTTTGTAGGGCCTTGTCTTATCCCTGAGCACTCGCCTCTTGCGAGTATCGACGGCGTCCTAAATGGGGTGTTGGTGAAAAGCGATGCTGCGGGGGAAACCTTATGCACCGGACCAGGAGCCGGGGCTCTGCCGACGGGTAGCGCGGTTGTCTCAGATCTCATTGATTTGGTTCGTGGCGGGCAAGCAATGTCCCTGACGAATCGTCGCTCGAACATTGCTGAATTGCAGGTGTTGCCCCAAGGCCGTATCCATTCAGCCTTTTATTTAAAAATGATTGTCATGGATGAGCCTGGGGTAATTGCGGCGCTAACCGCAATTTTGGCCAGGCGAGGCGTATCTCTGGATAAAATTTTTCAACAAAATTTGACTGAAGGGCAGTCAATGGTTGTGCTAATCACAGATCACATTCAACAAAGTGAACTGGACGTAGCCATTGACGAGCTGGAAGATCATGCAGCGGTGACATCTGGTATTCAAAAAATGCGGGTGTTCTAGGTTTCGTGCCTACCCAACTTGTTAGGCGACGGGACATATTGGCCCGAGCGCATCCTGTGGTGGAACGCATTTTAAAGGGTGATGTTCCCCCTCAACCGCTGTCCCCAGATTATGGCTTAGAGGCGCTAATCCCGCCGGATGACCTCAAAGGCTTGCCAGCAGCAGTTGACCACCTGAAATTTGCGCTTGGATCCCAGTCTCGCATCTTAATCGTTGGAGATTATGATGCTGACGGTGCAACCAGTGTAGCGCTGATGGTCGAAGGTTTACGGCTTTTAGGTGCGGAGCAGGTTGATTATCTGATTCCAGATCGTTTTAACATGGGATATGGCCTAAGCCCCCGGCTTGCTGAGCTAGCATTGACCCGCGAACCTGATCTTGTGATTACAGTAGATCAGGGGATTGTCAGTTTTGATGGCGTAAAGCTTGTCAAGCGTGCCGGCAAATCGATTATTGTCACGGATCATCATTTGCCTGGCGATGTTTTGCCTGAGGCGGACGCGATAGTGAACCCAAACCAAGCGGGCTGCGCATTTCAAAGTAAATGTCTGGCGGGGGTTGGTGTGGCGTTTTATGTCCTCATAGGCTTGCGTGCGGCGCTCAGGTCTACCGGCTCTGGATTAGGCCAAGTGAATCTTGCTCAGCTGTTAGATCTTGTAGCGCTAGGTACCATCGCTGATCTGGTGCCGTTAGATGAGAATAATCGTAGATTGGTCCAATCTGGCATTGAGCGAATTCGCAAAGGTCTGTCTCGTCCGGGTCTTTTAGCGCTACTTGACGTTGCTGGTCTTGATCCATCGGTTGTGACGTCTACCCAACTGGCCTTTAATGTTGCGCCCAGGTTAAATGCGGCGGGTCGCCTTGAAGATATGTCAGAGGGCGTGGCATGTCTTCTTGCTGATGCTGATGTTGCGCCAAGGCTTGCACAAAAATTGGATGACTTGAACAGAACTCGTCGAGATATCGAGCAGGTTATGCAGATCGAGGCTCAAGCTGGTTTGGATCAGTTGCCACTCAATCAGTTGCAGTCGATGCAAGGCATTAGCGTATTTGAAGAGGCTTGGCATGAAGGGGTGGTGGGGATTTTAGCCGCTCGGCTTCGGTCCCGGTATAACCGCCCGGTGTTCGCATTTGCCAAAACACAAGAGGGTTTGATCAAGGGGTCGGGACGATCCGTTGAAGGCCTACATTTACGAGATTTGCTTGCTGAGATCGATGCGGATCGTCAAGGGTTGCTGCTGAGTTTCGGTGGTCATGCAATGGCGGCTGGGGTAACGCTGAGAGAACAAGACTTTGAGACATTTTGCGCATGCTTTGATGAATTTGCGGCCATAGCGATGAAGGGCAGGCCGAACGAGGAAACTCTTTTATCAGAGGGTATGGTGCCGAGATTAGACCTCAAATTCGCAATCGAATTGGTCCGTAACCATCCGTGGGGGCAGGGGTTTTCTGCGCCCGTCTTCGATGAACGCTTCGAGATTCTTACCCAGAGACGTCTTAAAGGCGGGCATCTTAAGTTGCAGCTGTACAGCGTAAGGTTCGCACAAGCAGTTGACGCGATTTATTTTGGACAAGATCGTGAAATTGAAGCGGCTGATGCGCAGTTTGCCTATCGTCTCGATGTCAATCGGTTTCGAGGCGTTGATCGGATGCAACTTCAAGTGCTGGAAGTTTGGCTTTAACCGCTCCTGGCCATAGCTGCCGGTCGATGCATGGTTTACAATTTCGTTTTAAGGTTGCCAGAACCGCCATGGGCGCACGAGGCCCAAACTGTTTTAACACTCAGTATTTAAATCTCAGTAGAAGAATCTCATGATGGAAACCAATGCCCTGGTTGCGAAAATTAAAGATAGTCAGAGTCGCACTGAAATTTTAAGGGGGTATCTTTGACTATCAAGACAAGAAAGACCGATTGGCAGAAGTTGTCCTTGAACTCGCAGACTCGACAGTCTGGGAGAACCCAGAGCTTGCACAAAAGTTAGGCCAGGAGCGCGCTGCGTTAGAAGCCGTTGTTGTCACTATCGAAGAGTTACAACAAGGGCTGTCTGATTTGTCGGAAATTGTCGATCTGGCGGTAGAAGAGCAGGATGAATCCCTGCTAGCTGGGGCGGTTTCAGATTTACCAACATACCTAACCAAGCTGGACGCGCTAGAGTTTCAGAGAATGTTCTCAGGTCCAATGGATCTCAATTGTGCTTACTTAGAAGTACAAGCAGGCTCTGGAGGCACCGAAGCTCAGGATTGGGCAGATATGCTGTTACGAATGTATTTGCGTTGGGGTGAGAGCAAAGGGTTCAAAACGGATATCATCGAGCTGTCTGATGGAGACGTGGCTGGCATCAAGTCAGCAACGGTTAAGTTTGATGGCCCCTATGCCTATGGTTGGCTAAGAACGGAAACCGGGGTGCATCGGCTGGTTCGAAAATCCCCCTTCGACTCAGGGAACCGACGGCACACATCTTTTGCCTCTATCTTTACCTCCCCAGAATTGGACGATGACATCGATATAGCGCTTGATATGTCGGACGTTCGGGTTGACACCTACAGAGCTAGCGGCGCTGGTGGGCAACACGTAAATAAGACGGATTCTGCGATTAGGTTGACTCATCAACCAACGGGTATCGTGGTTCAGTGCCAAAACCAGAGAAGCCAACACAAAAATAGAGACCAAGCGATTAAGCAGCTCAAAGCAAAGCTGTATGAATTAGAAGAGCAGAAACGTAAATCCGAGCTCCAAGAGATTGAGGACAATAAATCTGATATTAGCTGGGGCAGCCAAATCCGTTCTTATGTGTTGGATTCGGCGCGAATTAAGGATTTGCGCACCAACGTAGAAACCTCAAATACCCAGGCTGTGCTCAACGGTGATCTGGATTTTTTTATCGAAGCGAGTTTGAAACAGGGGCTTTAAGCCCAAAAGACAATTGACATGGAGAGAACATGACTTCCGAAGATCCCGTTATTGAGGAGTTTGAATTACGGAAGATCCGAAAAGCGAAGCTCGATGTGTTGCGAGCACAAGGCCAGGCATTCCCGAATGACTTTAGGCGGACAGATATGGCCGAAGCCTTACAAGCTGACTATGGGGCCTCCTCCAAAGAAGCGCTTTTGGAACAAGCAGTGTCAGTAAGCGTAGCGGGTCGCGTGCTGCTAAAGCGAGTGATGGGCAAGGCAAGCTTTTTAACCCTTCAAGACGGATCGGACCGAATTCAGCTTTACGTAACGCAACAAAATCTTGGTGATAAGGCCTATGAGGCGTTTAAGGGTTTTGACATCGGCGATATCCTTGGAGCATCGGGCGTTCTGATGAAAACCAATAAAGGGGAATTATCGATTGCCGTTCAGGCTTTACGATTATTAACCAAGAGTCTGCGGCCGCTACCAGAGAAGCATAAAGGTTTGACCGATACGGAGACTCGGTATCGGCAGCGATACTTAGACCTTATGGTTAATGAAGAATCTCGATTGGTGTTTGTTCGTCGAGCGAAAATCGTTGATCAAATTCGTCGATTTTTCAGCGAGCGGGCATTTATGGAAGTCGAAACCCCGATGATGCAAACAACGCCCGGTGGTGCCACCGCACAGCCTTTTGTAACCCACTATAACGCGCTTGATACGGATATGTACTTAAGAGTCGCGCCTGAGCTCAATCTAAAACGATTGGTGGTGGGGGGCTTTGAGCAAGTCTTTGAGATCAACCGTAATTTTCGTAACGAAGGGGTGTCAACAAAACACAGCCCAGAATTTACCATGCTTGAATTTTACTGGGCCTATGCGGACTATCACGATTTAATGGATCTAACCGAAGCGCTCTTCCGTCGGGTTGCCAAAGAAGTGCTAGGCAGTTTGAGTTTCTCTTATCAAGGGCGGGTGATTGATTTTGCAGAACCATTTGCTCGGCTGACAATGTCAGAAGCGATCGTGTCCTATGTGCCAGAGATCTCGCGAGAGGCGCTTTCGACCCTCCAGCAAGCGCTTCACACTGCAAGGCAGTTTGGCCTAGATATACCCGAGGATTGGCCCTTGGGGAAAATTCATCTCGCGCTCTTTGAAGCCTTGGTTGAAGACCAAATCGAACAACCGGTTTTCATCACCCAGCACCCCATTGAAGTGTCGCCTCTTGCGCGACGAAGCGAGACCAACCCGGCACTGACAGACCGGTTTGAACTATTCATCATGGGTAAAGAGATCGCTAATGGTTTTTCTGAGCTCAATGATCCTGAGGATCAGGCGGCGCGGTTTCACGCGCAAGTAGCAGCGAGGGAATCCGGCGATAGCGAAGCGATGCACTTTGATGAGGACTACATTACGGCGCTCGAGTATGGCCTGCCACCAACGGCAGGTGAAGGGATTGGCATCGATCGATTGGTCATGTTGCTCACCGATTCTGCCTCAATTCGTGATGTGATTTTGTTTCCTCACATGCGACCCAAGTAAGCGCTTCGATGTTCAGTAAAAGCCTGCTTAGCGATGAATGGCGAGCAGCGATCATGTGTGCTGAGGTCGACAATGCGTTTGAGCAGCTGTCAGAATGTTTAAAAAAAGCGCAGTTACAGGGTCAAAAAGTTTACCCGGCTACGCACCAGTACTTTAGAGCGCTCAATACCCTGGACCCGGAGGCCGTAAAGGTGGTGATTCTCGGGCAGGATCCCTACCACGGCGTTGGCCAGGCCAATGGCCTGGCGTTCGCGGTCCCCCCGGACTGTCCCGAACCTCCTTCGTTAAAAAATATAAAAAAAGAAGTTATCCGAGACTTAACCCCCTCAAGAAATGGCGTTCGCCGGATTAACCTTAACGCTTGGAGTGCGCAAGGGGTTTTGCTGCTCAATACTATTTTGTCGGTAGCCGAGGGTCAGCCTGGGTCTCATCGCAAGCAGGGGTGGGAAAGAATAACTGATGAGGTCATTCGTTGGCTCGGCGCGAGAACAACGCCTTTAGTCTTTATGCTCTGGGGCGCGGCAGCGCAGAAAAAAGCGGCTCTCTTAAGCTCTAGTCATCACAAGGTGTTAATGACTTCACACCCTTCACCCTTGTCTGTGTATCGAGGGTTTTCAGGGTGTGGCCATTTCTCAGAATGCAATCGCTTCTTGATAGCACAGGGGCAGGCATCCATCGACTGGTTTGACCCGGAAGCGGGTTAAGCCAAATCCCAGCAAAACTTTCTATGCTCAGAGATCACCGTTAGTGGTGTTCCTCAGCAGTGTTTGGTGGGTGAACATTGGGTTGATACGTTTGCCAGTCAGCTTAGTTTTTTGCCACCGACCGGCCTTCAAAGCAGTGGCTTATCTCAAAACTGGTTAGCCGCAGAATGGGTTGGCCTAAGGGGTGGGTCATGGTCAGAAGCGGATCTTGGATTTTGGCTTTTTTGATGATGCTCCAGAGCGTACCCTGTTTAAACCCGTATCTGGAGAGGGCGTGGATGCGTGAATCGATAACGGGATTGCCTCAAAAGGGTTATTACTTAAAGCTTAGCTTAGCAGCAGACCTCTGGCTCAGAAATCGGGTGTGAATAAGTGGGAATTTACTATCACCCAAGTTTTTGCTGCATTTTCCGTGAACGCTACAGTCGCGAATGGCTAAAACGAACGTGATTTTTTCCAGTTACCCGAGACTTGCTGAATCAAAAAGCTTTAGGTTTTGCGAGGTTGGGCGGCTCTGAGGTCCGAACTTTTTTAGCCCTCGCGCACTGGCTCGTGAAGACGCTCAACGAACCTTCAGAACCTGATCGATGTCTGCACGGTGATCATGACAATTTTTGGGACTGTACCAAAAAATGCTGGTTGCTGATTGAACTCAAGTGCGGTTGTCGGTAACCCGATTCAGGAGGCCAGACGGATTATGACGAATCAGTTCACGGCTGACCTTACTAGGCGTAACCTCAGGGTAAAAGCCTCGTCAAGTTGCCAACATTCATCACGGAAATGCCGAGGACAGAGGACTGACGTCTGGCTGTTGCCTGAGTCGCTCGTGAGCAGTCGCGGCCATTGAATAGAACTGATCTCAAGTTCAGACAAGGACCGCCAGTGCAGATATTGAAGTCGCTAGGGTTGAAGCTATGGCCGAATTAACCGACGAATCTATCTTGAATGATGAGAGGCGATTGCCGCACGAATATTGATGAATTGATAGCATTAACGTTTAAC
>JADHNJ010000079.1 GCA_016779565.1 Pseudomonadales bacterium | reverse complement strand
CCCGCAACAGGGTGAGCGGTTCAGAACCTAATTGACCTCCCCGATTAATGAGTATCTAAACCTTTAGCCTGATGACTGATCTGAAGACTATCTGAGTGTTTAGGCTGATTGCCAAGCTGCTGAGCGCCTGAATCTTGAAACTCATTGTCAATCCAGCGAGTGTCTGAAAACTTTAAAGCCCTCAGGCACAAGCCCTGCAATAGGGAAAGCAGTTGAGAACCTAAATGACCTATCGGTTTACTGAGCACCTAGGCCTTTACACCGACCGCAGTTGTTAGATTAGGCGACGACCTAAGAACAACTTGAGCCAACTTGCTGACGCTGCTCAGGACCAAGGGACCGCTCCAAGGCGCAGGTTACCTTGGGGTAAGCGTAAACATCCAAAGACCCGGAAACCCAAAGCCCCCAAGACTCCAAGACCATAAAAGGCAGAGTTGGCATGTAACTTGTATTCAACCAAGCGTAAACACAAGACGCTTCCGAGTCAGAATACCGGAGGCCTAATGTAAATTATTGATTAACATAGGTTTTACCATGACCCCTGATAAAAACAATGCGATCACTGGCCGCTGGAAACAAAAATTCGTCAATAAGCTGACGCTTTCAACCATGATCTTGGCGCTCGCCGGCACCCTTGCAACCTCTACTCATGCGAACCGCCCCGTCTCTGAAAGCCGAGATAATATCTTTAGAGCCGCCAAGGAAGGCGTGCTGCGCATGCCTGAGGTGCGGGCGCTGGCAAATCCCCAAATCAGCAGCACTCAGCTCGATAATCGAGTGCGCCTCGCCGCCTGCCCAGGCCCCTTGCATGCCGAACCCACCCATCGGTCGTTTCGAGGCGGCAGACTGACGCTAAAAGTCTCCTGCGAGCACGAGATTTCATGGTCAATCTATGTGCCAGTAACGATAACCTCGGATATGACCGTCGTTAAGGTCAACCGCAGCCTACCGCGGGGCACGATTCTTAGCGAACACGATTTGCAAGCGCTTTTGGTTCAGCGCAGCCCAGGCCATTTACCCCTTATTAACCATATCGAAGAGGCCGTGGGCTCTGCGCTCAAACGACCACTCACCGCCGGCACCGAACTTCAGCACAGCATGCTTGAAGCGCCGGTCGTGATTAAACGGGGCGACCAGACCGTCATTGCCGCGGGAAATGCCAATTTTTCGGTTCGTATGACCGGTAAAGCACTACAAGATGGTGCCGTAGGCGAGCAAATCAGAGTGCAAAACTTGGCCTCAAAACGCACCATTCAGGGCGAAGTACAGGCAGATGGCACGATTGCCGTCATGCAATGGTAAAAAAAACTAAAGTTTTATGAAATAATGTCGATAACCACGGTACGCCAAGGAAGAATTGGCCGCCAAACGATAGGAAAACACTGAAATGGCCATGGATATTAAGCCAACTCAAACTGGGGTTACCCAGACGCCGACGCAAAAGCCTATGCAGGCTAAAGCGGCTGCGGATCTTTCCAATCGGGCAACAAAGACCGACACGGTCACTGTTACCACGGCCGCAGAAGACTTAATCGAAATGGAAAAGCAACTCTCGTCCCTCAGTAATGCTGATGATGCGCGCATCGCCAATATCAAGGCGCAGGTGCAAGCGGGTAGTTTCCAAATTGATTCGGCGAAGATTGCTGAGAAGCTAATCGAACAGGAAACAGACCTCCTGTAACCCCGTTATCGGCCCTCTAATGACTAGGAGAGCCCGATGAGTGAATTTGAACCCCACCAATACCGATCCGCTTTGGCGAATTTGCTTGCGAGCCAGCAGACTTTGCTGACGTCGCTAAAGGGCTGCATTGCCGAAGAACGCGAGGCCTTAAATAATCGCCAGAGCGAAACCTTGTTTAAGCTTGCCAGCGATAAACAATCGCACATGGAAAACCTTGAGCAGTACTTGCAGCAAAGCAAAACTGTGGTTGACCATCTGAAAGCTCAAATGCCTGACGCCAGCACCCAAGACATTTTCTTATGGTGCGACCCAAGCGGTGCTTTGGATGAATTGCGATTGGATGTAACCCATTTGACGGATGAATGTTTGACCGCCAATCAGCACAACGGCATCCAAGTCAGGCGTCAGGCCCAACAAGTCAGGCGCGCCCTATCGACCCTGCGAGGCGAGGATCTTACTGCCATCGGCTACGGGGCTCGGGGTGAAAACCACAAAGGTCATGATTCGAGAAGCCTAGGCAAAGCCTAGTGGCCTAACCGGTTCACCCTTATCACCTAATCGAACCTAGCGCGGCTGGATCGGTTCCAGACCGCACCACGTGGCAATAAACAACGCCAAAGTTTTGGTGATTCGTCGAATTGACTCGATACTCACCCGCTCGTTAAACCCATGGATGTTGTCTGAATGAGGGCCATAAACCAGGCAGGGGGTGTCGGCATAAAGTGCAAATACTCGTGCATCTAAATATGCTAGCGATGTTATCGATGACAGGGGCTCAGCTATAACCGACTGATGCAGCGTCGCCAACAGTGCTTCCGCGTCGGAACCTGGTGCTAATTCGTATCCTTCTGCCATAAAACCATTAAAGGTGACCTTAGGTGGGTTGTTCGACAAAAAGGGATGCTGTCCGGAGGCTTTCAACAAAAACTGCTCGATCGCGCGCGCCTCGGCGTGTGCATCTTCACCCGGGTATAGGCCAGTTCTAACATCAAACGTGCACCACGCTGGAACCGAGCTTGCCCAATCGCCGCCTGCAATTTTGCCAACATTGACATTGATGGGCTTGTCGATATCAGCGAAAGCTGGGAACTCGCCTTTTTTTGCATTCCGATCGCGTTCAAAGGTTTTGAGTGCCTGAATCAGAAAAGCCGCTGCATCGATGGCATTGGCACCGCTGCTCGCGGAGGCGACATGCACGGGATGCCCTGTCACAGACACTTGAAACCAAATTACCCCAACATTCGTTCTAACCAGCGACTCACCCACCGGCTCAGGTATGATCGCCGCATCAGCCCGATAACCTCGCAGTAATGCCGCCAGCGCACCATTACCGGTGCATTCTTCTTCGGTCACGGACTGCAAATACAGCGGGGCTGCTGGCTGCATGCCAATTTGCCGAAGCGCATCAAAAGCAAACAGATTAGCACCAAGACCCGCCTTCATATCGCCAGCACCCCGGCCGTATAGCCAATCACCGTCACGGTAGGGCTCAAAAGGCGGGTTTTCCCAAAGACCTATCGGCCCCGTAGGCACGACATCAACATGACCGTTTAGGATCAGTGAGCGGCCGGTCTGAGCCCTCGGTCTATGGGTGGCAACCACATTAATCGCTTGATCATAGGGAACGGTTACCGGGGCGTAGCCAGGGTGATGGCATAACGTCGAAGGATCTATCTGCCAGCGATCGACGCCCAGACCTCGAGCCGAATAGGCATCGGCCAAAAAATCCTGACAGGTACCCTCCTGACCGCGGATCGAAGGAAACCGAACCAAGGCTTCAGTAAATTCTAATTGCCGATCAAAGGCTGCATCGACGGCGTCAAGTAAGTGTGTTTTTTGGTCAAGGGGCAAAGGCTGCATTAGATACTTCGATCCCCCTAGCGTTGAAATCTGTAAGTCAACCCAGAAGCGTATCGCACATTCTGGGGTTCAACGCCGGATAGCGGATTACTGTCATGATCATAGGCAACCGTGAGATCCATCGACAATGCGCTTGAGATTTTCACTTCAAACTTTGCGAGCGCAATACTCCTTAGATCACCAGGGTCATCAAATTTTGGTTGCAAATAAGCAGAAAAGCTCACGCTTGCGGCCGTGGCCAAGGCCAGCGGAATCTCGGTGGTGAGATAAATATTCGCCCGCTGATTGGTTTCTGATCGTGCTAAATCGACGTAACGCTCGCGCTCTACCAAACCGCCAATACCCAGCAATAACCTTCGCTTGCTCTCGTACTCGCGCTCTAAGCGATACCCGAAACCAATCACGTGTCGCGAATCAAGCCTTTGAAATCGATCCTTTTGAGTCTGCACGTATCCCTCAATGCCTCGGCCTGCCGCCAGCGCCCGAACATACCGACCATGCAAAAACTGATTGTCCGCGGTATCGCGACCGCCGCTGTCAGCTCGGCTATAGCTCCCGATCAACATCAACGTGCGATCTTCGGTTCGCCATAAGTTGTGCATCTCTAACGAAAAGGTCTGCCGCGCATCATTACCGGTTGCGCCGCTAAAATCTAAGCTCCAAGCGCTGAGCACTTCGGCATCGGGTGCGGTGTAATACTCATCTTGCACATCGACAATGGCCCAGGTCGTCATGGGCACGGTTGCAACCGCCAGCACTAGCCCTGAGATCCACCGACGGTAACGTTTGAATGCACTGCCTAATTTCTTTCGGGAAATTTTAAAACCTCTAACCATCGACTGACCTCTCATCAAGAAGGACGCATTCTGCACCCTCGACAAACTTCTCGCAACGCGGCGCATAGGCACAAGCGACAAACCTCGTTATCATACGCCGCTCATCTCTGCGGGAGGCACACGTGCCACCAACCCCTGGTCAAGTCGATTTTTCTACCAAACTCTATTACGGCTTTGGGGCCGTTGCCAACGGTGCAACCGCCAACGGCTTTAACTACCTGTTACTGTTTTACTACAGTCAGGTCATTGGATTGCGCGCCGATTTGGTGTCTCTCGGAATATTAATTGCGTTAATCGTCGATGCTGTGTCTGACCCTTTGGTGGGCTATATTTCGGATAATTTTCAATCTCGTTTAGGGCGCAGGCACCCCTTTATGTACGGCGCTGGCGTCCCAGTTGCAGCGGCTTACTTTTTTTTATGGTCGCCGCCTGACCTACCAGAGACAGAGCTGTTTTTATATTTCGTGGCGATGAGCGTACTCATCCGAACGCTTATTACCTTTTATGAGATCCCCGCGACCGCCCTCGTCGCTGAACTAACTGAGGACTACGACAAACGTACAGAACTCATGAGCTTTCGGTATTTTTTCGCCTGGTGGGGCGGTCTCACCATGGCCGTACTCAATTATTTGGTTTTCCTACCAGAATCGAAGGGCGGCCTTGAATATATCGAGGGCTGGCAGAACTATGGGTTCACGGCTTCTATCATCATCTTCATCTCAATTTTTGTTTCTGCCGCTGGCACCCACAAACATATTCCGAATCTCAAACAGCCCCCGCCGAAAACCGGTTTTTCTTTAAAGAAAACCGTCGGTGAACTGAAAGAAACTTTATCGAACCGGTCGTTCTTTGCGCTGTTTATTTCGGCGCTGTTTATGGCGGTTGCCTCGGGTGTCTCGACCTCGCTCAGCATCTATTTCTCACGCCACTTCTGGGAGCTCACCAGCAGCCAAATTGGCTACATGAACTTACCCTACTTTTTATCAGCACTCGTCGCGCTGTGGATAGCACCTTGGATATCGAAAACGCTCGGCAAAAAGCGAGGCGGCATGGTCACCCTGGGCGTTTCCTTCGCGATGGCGCCAATGCCTTACATCCTACGCTTGCTCGACTGGTTTCCAGAAAACGGCACCGATGCGTTGTTTTGGACACTTGTGGTATTCAATGCCCTTGAAGTCATGCTGATTATCGTCGCTGCATCGCTGGTGGCCGCGATGATTGCGGACGTCGTCGAAGATAGTGAGGTAAAAACGGGCAGGCGATCAGAAGGCATCTTTTTTGCCGCTAATAGCTTCGCGCAAAAGGCTGTTAATGGGCTGGGCGTCGTTGTCGCCGGTCAGATTTTAGCGATCATCCAATTCCCTACCCAAGCAAAGCCAGGAGAAGTCGCTGAGACTACCATCACAGACCTAGCGATTTACTACATCCCCGTAATTTTGGTTTTTTACATTGTTGCGCTGTCGATTCTCTCGCTCTATAGAATCAACCGAGCCGGGCACGAGGCAAACCTTAAGACCCTCGCCGAGCCGGGCAGCCGATAACGTGCTCTGATCATTGGCAACGGTTCTCTGGAATTACACCGCCTATTCCTGTGCGTTTTTGTGGGCTTTTAGACAGCTTAAGACCAAGCGCAACCCTGCCACTAAAACCTTTATACTATCTTTATCGCACCGCCAGCCCAGTTAGCCCGGCGGTTGAATCTAACCACGAAGCGCGACTACTGCGCCCGCACTGATGAGAATCGCCATGCAGCCTGACTCTTCCAGCCGTTTTTTAATGGATGATGCCGATATCCGGGGCTACCTCCTGCAGCTAAACGAAACCTATACACACGCATTGGCTGCCACCGATTACCCTCAGCCGATAGCAATTTTGCTGGGCGAATTCTTAGCGGCATCAGCGCTTCTGGCGGAAACACTTAAATTCAAAGGCCGACTGTTGCTTCAGGTGAAAGGCCTTAAAGAGGTCACCCTGCTCGCCGCTGAAGCGACCAGCGAGCGTAGTCTGCGTTGTGTTGCCCGTCACCAGCCTTTAATTGATCCGTCACAAGCGGGTTTTAAACAGCTACTCGGCGAGGGGACTTTGCTCGTCACGATTGAACCCGACCAAGGCGAGCGCTATCAAAGCCTGGTGCCTCTGACCGCGGGCACCCTTGCCGAATGCCTAACCTTTTATTTTGGGCAATCAGACCAGCTGGGGACCCAAATCCAGCTACATTCAGACGGACGGGTAGCTACTGGCTTTTTGCTGCAACAATTGCCACCTCAACGAG
>JADHNJ010000078.1 GCA_016779565.1 Pseudomonadales bacterium | reverse complement strand
CCACCCTTGAACAAGGTACTATTCAGGCGGCAAGCTTGAGGTTATTGCAAGGTCAGACAGCAGTCAGGGGCAGCGGTGGCGGTTATCTCTCTAACGAAATCTCTTACCGATCCATTCGATTAGCACAAAGTTTAAACATTGAGCTGCCGATGGGGCATATCCATACGCCGCGTATGCAAGGCCATGATGACCAAGTGCTCTCGCAGATCTTGGCTCAAATACAGATCATGCTCTTGCAAGGTGCGGTTACTGTTCATAGCGCCATCTAGCAAGGTAATAAGGTGTTACCCTGCCAATAAAGCGTACCTTCGCGCTTCTAAGATATCGATCTGTTTTTGGTAGGGTGCTAAATGCTTGAGATAAGGCGTCGACCGATTGAGGTAGTCTGTAGAGATTCCTTGGCGCAGCTGCTGGCCGCTGGGTGTCATGATGGCGCCTGAGAGGTTGGCCGGCAATGACGCTGGAGTAGCAGTCTTAACGGATAAAAAGTCGAAGAGTTGCGCTGTTACTGTTGCGGTATTGGTCACGAGCAGTTCGTAATCAATAAGCCTGAATTGATCGGGATACTGTCTCTGTAGGTGCTCGGTAGCACTTAGGGTCAAGCTAATAAAGTGCAACGCGGCTTTGAGATCAAATGCAAAAGCGTTGCCCGTAGCAAAATACTGCCGAAACAGTCCCATGATGTTGTCAGCAACGCCTCTCGAAACACTGACCATCCTGGCCTCAGGAAATAGTTTGAAAACCATCGGTGCGTGCCAAAAATTATCGAGCCATTTATCGGTAAACACCTTAGGCGATCCCGCGTAATAATGGCTTACATATTCAAAATACATCGCACGGAGGTCATCGACGAGTTGGTTATTGTTATCAAGAGCATGCGCATCCTGGAATTCGCTAGATTGCATTAAAGTATCAATGAAAGGCAGTTCATGAGTGGCTTCAATTGAGGGGTGAACGCTAAGAATTTGTTCAAGGAGAGTGCTGCCGCTTCGGGGTACCCCCACAATAAACACTGGGGTAGGCGTTTGATCCGAGCTAGGCAGTGGTCGTGACCCTTGGGCTAAGTTTTGTAGCCGTTCCAAGTAGGTCATAGGGTCATATGGTCGCAGGGCTGCAACGGCTCGATTGGCGAGTTGGAACACTTGGAACGCCAAGTCGTGATCCTGGTTTTGGTCGAGTAGGGTGCCTAGTGCAAAAAGGGCGAGATAATTGAGATCTGACTTAGGATGGGTTTTGACCAACGTATGGATATGAGCTTGATCGGTTTCGGTCAGGACGGGGCGTTTTAGATCAGCGAGACTCCAGAAGGCGATAGCCTGAATATCGGGGGACGACGCCTGTAACAGTCTGCGATAACTGGCCTCGGCATCCCCTAGCGCCCCTATCGCACTAAGGCAGTGGCCTTTAACCAGTTCAACGGCCGTTGAGTGCTGTTGGGATGCTTTGGGTATTCCCGAGAGTATTTTTAAGGCCTTGTCTGGGAAACCGGCGTCAAACAGAGCAAGGCCATAATCAGCAAGTTTAGAAAAATCCTTTGGCGATTTTAAACTGGCTTGCTCAAGTCGCTTGAGCCCCTTAAACGTGGCTAAGGCGCGCAAGCCAGATAGCCCGCGGTCGTCGAATTTTCTGGCTTTAGGTTTCAGCGGGGTATCTCAACGGCGTTATCATCGCTGGCAAGTGCGCTGGGTGCGGCCGAGCTATCGCAGCTTCGGCTCGCCAGTTTTCATGAAGCTCAAGAGCTCTTGCCAGAGTTCTAGTCTATTTTCTTCTGCGTAAAAGCCGTGACCTTCCCCATCCTTTGTGAGCCACTTGTAATTTAAGCCTTCGGCGTCGAGCGCTGCAGCAAGCGCCTTGGCATGATCAAAGTGAGCACGGTCGTCGTCTTCTCCGTGAACAATAAATATGGGTGTTTTTAGACGATTGACCTGGCGCGCTGGCGACTGTTTGATCCATTCATTCGGGTCCGAGCCCAATGTTTTGTTTAAATAAGCGCCGCCCCAGCGCGCTGTGGGTATATCGCCTGTGCCGAAGAGTAAAGGTAAATCATAAACGCCGACATAGCCGGTTGCGGTTTTAAAAAGGTCGGGCTCAAGAACAGCGCTCTGGAGTGCTGAGTATCCGCCAAAGCTGGCACCAAAAATGTGGAGATTAGAAGGGTCGACCAATGCCTGCCCGACCGCCCACCGAACGCCATCGATAATATCGTGTTGGGTACCTCGTCCCCATTCACCCCAACCCGCTTCTTCGAAGGCTTTACCGTATCCGGTTGAGCCTCTGAAGTTGATTTTTAATACAGCGTATCCATGTAAGCTAAGAATCTGTACCCAATGATCAAAGCCCCAATAGTCTCTGGCATGCGGGCCGCCATGAGGCATCACCACGAGGCCCGGTTTAGCATTTGAGGTTGTCTTGGGCATGGTTAAGTAACCGGTAATTTTAAGACCATCCCTGCTCAGGAACTCGATCGCCTCGGTCTGGTTGAATTCATAGTTTGCTAACCAAGGCCGCGAGTCTAACAGCTTGCTGAGTTGGCCCTTGTCTCTATTAAAAAGGTAATAGACAACCGGCTGCTTATCGGAAGTGACCGCGACCACGGATTCGGCAAAGTCATCGGTATGACTGGTGATCGTGATTTCAGCGCCAGCAAACGTATTGGTCAGAGCAGCTCTCAGTTGTGCGCTGGGGTGATCGGCATCGATGGTGACAAATTCTGGGTAATACTCCTCCACCCAAGCGCCAATGAGATCATCATCATCAAAGACCGGTCGTGGCGCAACGCGAGGATGGGCGAAGACCTGTTGGTAAGAACCGTCAGCCATCGAAAACTTCCAGATAGCCTCAATCCTCTTGGCCGTTGCTGCCGGGTTATCAGCGTCCTCGAGGGCACCCAAAAAATAGACCTGCTGATTATCTTTGCTAAAGCCCAACGGCTGCACGCCAGTTTCAAAGGGTGTCACCAGCTGCTGCCAGTCACCTTGTGCATTGATGTAGGCAAAAATGGTTTCTTGGTTGTCAGATATGCCAATTTCCATTCGGGGCTGTTGATTCCGGTCAGCGATGATGCTGCTGCCTCGCAGACTACCGCGGCGAACTCGTTTTGTTCTGCCGCTGTAGACATTCAGCTTTAGGAGCTCGTTAAGATAATCTTTGCCTTTGACGGAGCCATAGGGTTGCGATTGCACCAATATATGTCGGTCATCGATTCGGTCGAGCACAAAAGCACCTGCAAACTGTTGCTGTTTAGAGGCGAAGCCATAAAGTTCTAACGGTTTCTTACCATCAGCGTTGACAGCAAACAGTTGGCCCGTCGGCCTTGGACGATCAAGTTCACCCACTTTTCTAGCTTTATCAACCACAAGTCGTTCGTCATTCACCCAACGGTAACTGGCGACCTCAATATCGCCGTTAAAAGCAACTAAATTAATGACGTTATTGCGGTTTTGACGGTCAAGCACAGCGACAGCGCGTTTACCCTCATGCCTGATCATAACGGCAAGATATTTACCGGTCGGTGAGATACGTACCATCGAATATTGCGCGTGTTTTACCAGATCTTTGATCACTTGATCCTGAGGATCGGCAGCGGATGTGAATTGCGGGATGAAGGATAAAAGTAGGCTTAGCGCGACCCCGAGGATGGTGCTTTTAAGGGTGATCATAAAATGGCTCGCTGTAAGGGCTATCGATGAGTGTATCTTCCAACATTTAAAAAGTAGAATCAAAAGTCGGTGGATAAACCTTCTATCGAAGAGGCAGGCGACAAGCTCATGCGGCGGTTTTATGAGGCAATAGCTCCGGCGGTGTGCATTTGCGCCTTTTGCCGTAGTGGGCAGATGAAGTTTGCGGGAGCGTAAAAGGACAAGGAGGCCGTTGTGGAAGATGTTGTGGCAGATCAGGCGGCAAGTGAGGCAGTTAAGCGCGCTGTCCAAAGTTTAAAGGCTGGTCAATTCAAGGTGGCCTTCGAACTGCTGGCACCGCTGGATCATCCTTCTCTTAACGATGTTAATTTTTTGAAATTGTACGCAGAAACTGCCACGCGAGCGGGTCAATTGACAGAGGCAGAATCTGCTTTGGCTCGGTTAAATCAGCAGCAGCCTCTGATCCCAGAATTGGTCGCTGCACAGGGTGATATTTTGAGACAGCTAGGGCAGTTTGATCGCGCTTTGCCCCTGCTGCAGCAAAGCCTCGAGCTTGCGCCCCGCCGACCCGAATTTTTGTACAACGCGGGTCTTTGTCTGTTGGCGCTTAATCGCTTTGACGCCGCTGAGGAACTCTTTAGATTGGCATTAGATATTCGAGCCGATTATCAAAAAGCTGCCCTTGGTCTGGCCAATGCCCTTGAAGGCAAGCTCGATCTTGTTGGCGCAGAGCGCGTTCTTGTTTCTATGTTGGTCGACCAGTCAGCAAATCCCGCGGTGTGGTTTCGCTTGGCAAGACTGTATGACCAAATGGCTCAAGACGAAAATTTTGACAGAGCGTTGGAAAACTTATCCAGACTGCGGCCAAAAGATCCCAAAATTTATCTTGCCCTGGCGCGCCTTCTCTTAACACGCGGCAGACCGGATGAGGCCGAAAATTGGGCTGTGAACGGCCTACAACAGCGTCGGGACGATGTTGAATTGTTGGGCTTTTTAGCGAATTTTCGACGGGAACGCGGCGAAGGTGATTTTCTGAAAGATTACGAGGCGGTGGGTTTAGCAGAGCTAGCTGACAGCGCGCTGGCAGATTATGTGAGGTTTTTGTCTTTAGCTAGCAGGGGTGACGAGGCTCGATCAGTATTGATGCAGCTAAAAGGGCCTCCCGGCGCTAATTGGTCCGAGGCATTAGTCCTAGCTATGCTCGAGCTCCAGCGGGGAGCTGGGCAGTTTAGAGAAATGCTTGAATTGATCGCAGGCCGGGTGGAACCAAGCCTCTCCGAGTGGGCAACTATTGCATACCTCGGGTTAGGACAGTTCGAAGCGGCGGGGCATCGCATTGATCAGTTGCTGGCGAACAATCCACACCATCAGTATTGGTTAGCGCTCAAAGGGGTAGTGACCAAGGCACTTTACCCCGAGGAATATGCGAGCGCCTTTGACCCGAAGCAGCAGACGCAAACTGTGAATATCTCGGATGCTTTGTCTGGCGCTGAGATGTTTAAGCTGAATACCTTATTGGAAGGTTGGTTGGCGGGTCAGCATTTTTTTGTCGAGGCGCCTCTGGGTCAAAGTGTAGTGGGCGGAACCCAATCACCGGGAAACTTATTTAACCACCACTACCCGCCTCTGCAGCGCTTGAAAAAGGTGTTGCTCGATGAGATAAGGCAGTTATTGAACGGCCCAGACGCTGCCCGCTTCGGTGATCGGGTGCTGCAGCGATGGTTAGGCCATTTGACGATTGAGAGCGCGTGGTCGATTTGTGTTCGTGAATCCGGGTTTCACGTGCCGCATGTCCACAGTAAAGGTTGGTTGAGCTGTGTCTACTATGTTGCGGTGCCCGAGCACCTGCAAGATACCAGCACGCCATCGGAGGGCGCGCTTGCCCTTGGGAGGCCGGGCGTTAAATTGCCTGCGGAGGTTGATCCAGCTTTGGTGGTACCTGCGCGGCCTGGCCAACTGGTGGTATTCCCTAGCTATACGTGGCATGAAACCACGCCCTTTTCTGGACAAGGCAACCGAGTCGTGATCGCCTTTGATTTGTTGCCCACAGCAAAGTAGGTACAGTTGTTGATCAGTGATCAGTGATCAGTGATCAGTGATCAGTGATCAGCGAGATGGGCCGTTCAAGGGCGATTGAGTAGGCGATTGAGTAGATGCTGCATTTAGGGCGGGCATCGCCCGCAAGAAATGATCGTTTAGAGTATTTTTTAGGGGCTGCAACGGTCATTTTCCCTCCATTTTTTTTAAATATATCTTTTGATTTTTGTCGCATCGTCCTCTAACATTCGTGATAAGCCTATCTTTGCGTTGAAAAGATGGGCGTAAAACGAATGAGTTTGGCGGTTTATTGTTGCAGATAGGGGGCGCCTCTGGGCATCGCGAATGCCTGTCCGGCAGTCTGCACAAGAAGTTGGCGAGCTTACCTAGGATAAAATGAGGATTTAAGATGTCTGGGAAAACTAATCTAAGAAATAGTGTACGTGTTGCACTCGGGCTGTCGGCTGGTCTGGCGCTGTCCCATGGTTCTGTGGCATTTGCGGAAGAAGGGGAAGATGCAAATGAAATGGAAGAAGTGGTTGTTACTGGTTCGCGAATTAAGCGGACATTGAACACCGCGTCACAAGACACATTTACGATCACTGCCGAGGACATGGCGATTTCAGGCGATGTCTCAGTAGCAGATGCGCTGCGTACCTCGAATTTGAACTCATTAGGATCTTTCCGTGAGTCTTCGGGTAATAGCGCTCAATCAAACGCCACGATTAACCTGCGTGGTGTTGGCGCGTCTAGATCGTTGGTCATGGTCAACGGCCGTCGTGTAACAGGTTCGCCCTCTTTAGGCGGAGGCGGTTCAGTGAATTTGAACATGATTCCTTTCAGTGCGGTCGATCGAATTGAGGTCATCGCAGATGGTGCTTCAGCGGTCTATGGTTCAGACGCCGTCGCTGGGGTTATCAACATCATCTTGAAGAAGAATTACGATGGCTTCCGAGTAAGAGCTCGATATGGCGACCGAGAGCAGGATAGCGGTGTTGAAGAAAGCTTCTCCATATTGACGGGTGCGTCTTCTGATCGTGGCAGCATTAC
>JADHNJ010000030.1 GCA_016779565.1 Pseudomonadales bacterium | reverse complement strand
TCTAAGACCAAGCGATATCGATGCGGCGCGAGCTACCCAACAGATCAGCGAAATGGTGGAAGCGTTCTGGTCAGTACTCGAGCGGCGTTTGCGATTGATCTACCCGGATGAAAAGGCGCCAAGAGAGATATCTCTTTGTCAACGGTTTGTAGATATCACCGAGTCGCAGCAACTCAACAGTGCGTATCGAGGGCGTGATGGTCCAACCAATGTGTTGTCGTTCGTTGCCGGGGTTTGGGATGACCAAAATAGCTTTTACTTAGGAGATTTGGCGATTTGTTCGCCTCTGATACGTGACGAAGCAATGGATCAAAAAAAGCGCATTGCTGACCATTACTTGCATTTGACCCTTCATGGAATTTTGCATTTGGTTGGGTATGATCATGAGACCAAAAGCGATGCTTTAGAAATGGAGTCACTCGAGACCAAAATGTTGGGCACAATCGGAATCAAAAACCCTTACGAGGCAATAGGCAATGAGTGAGCACGATACAAAGCCTGAGCAAAGCCGGTCTTGGCTAGAGCGTCTATCCATGGCGCTGACGGGTGAGCCCAGCAGCCGAGCAGAGCTGCTTGAGGTTTTAAGAGCCTCCGAACAGAGGGAACTGCTAGATGCCGAAGCCTTATCAATTATCGAAGGTGCTCTGACGGTTTCAGATCTCAAGGCCCGAGAAATCATGGTGCCGAGGTCTCAGGTGGTGTTTTTTCGAATTGACCAGACTGCCGGAGAGATACTAACGGGTGTCATAGAAAGCGGCCATTCGCGGTTTCCGATACTTGGCGACGGCAACGATGATGTCTTGGGTGTTTTATTGGCAAAGGATCTTTTGTTTCTCGCCCATCCGGATCGGTCTGAGCGCTTTGTCTTGCGCGATTTATTGAGACCCTCGCCTGGGATCCCGGAGAGCAAACGCTTGAATGTCCTGCTTCAGGAGTTTAGGGCCAATCGCAATCATCTGGCCATCGTTTACGATGAGTACGGCAGTATGAGTGGCATTATTACCATCGAAGACGTGCTCGAACAGATCGTGGGAGATATAGAAGATGAATTCGATTACGATGAAGACGATTTTATAAAGCAACATGTCGATGGCACTTATACCGTTAAAGCATTGACTACCATCGAAGATTTTAATCTTGCCTTTGATAGTCAGTTCTCCGACGATGAATTCGATACCATCGGTGGATTGATGATGAATCGTATTGGTCGATTGCCTAATCGAGACGACCAGGTTGTGATCGAGGGTTTCGAGTTCCGTGTTCTAAACGCCGACAATCGTAGAATTCATTTGCTTCAGGTTGCACGTCGAAGTTTGGACTAAAGACGTGATTAACCGACTGCCTTGGCACTTTTGGCTCGCGATGGTTGCAGGCGCGCTACAAGTGCTTAGTTTTGCTCCCTTTGGCTTTTGGCCTTCTGGTGTCGTCTCGCTGACACTTTTTTATTGGTTGGCGACCAAAGGCAGCCTGGCTAGGCAAGGCTTGATGCATTATGGTTTTGCGTTGGGTCTCTTTGGATGTGGTGTCTCCTGGATCTACGTCAGTATTCATACCTATGGTGGCGCCTCGCCGCTCTTGGCGGGTGCCATGACCCTGCTATTCGTATTGCTATGGTCTTTGACGTTTATCCCCCAGGGATTACTCCTTGGTTATGTTCGAAACAGTGACCCGCTAACCCGCGTACCTTGGTTTTCCATCACATTTGTGCTCGGTGAGTGGTTTCGCGGCTGGTTTTTGACAGGCTTCCCTTGGTTATATGTTGGCTACGCACACGCTGACACTTGGATTGGCAGTTGGGCGCCCATCGGAGGCGTGCTTTTGGTCAGTTTTGTGGTGGTGCTTACAGCAGAATTGTTAGGCAGAGCGCTGATAAAGCCACATAAATTGCACTTAATCTGTTTGCTTGCACTGGTGACCACCACAGCGCTCCTGAATAACGCCCGCTTCGTTGAACCGGATGGTTTCTTAGAGGTCGCCGGCATTCAGGCGAACCTTGATCAACACACGAAATGGCAGCCTCAACAATTTGACAGTAATTTATCTCGACATCAGGGGTTAATGGCAGATTTGCCGCCGGTAGATTTAGTGGTTTGGTCAGAAGCATCCTTTACTCGATTTGCTGACCTTGCCGAAGACAAATTGAGCGCACTCGATGAAGCTATGATCGCAGAAAATCAAGGCTTGCTTGTGGGCTTGCCAAGCCGAGATGAAAATGGATATTTTAATGGCGTGCGGGGTCTAGGACTGGCAAAAGGGGATTACCAAAAGCGCCATCTCGTACCTTTTGGTGAGTACGTACCACTTGCGCCGCTATTGCGTGGCTCCATTGCGTTTTTTGATTTGCCGATGTCTTACAATCAGCCGGGGCCTTGGCGGCAACCCGCAATCGAAGTTGGCGGGCGAGCGATATCGTTGTCGATTTGTTACGAAATTTCTGATGCAGAGCTAGTCAGACAAACCCTCGCGAATCCGGCACTTTTGATCACGATTAGTAATGATACTTGGTTTGGCGAATCCATAGGTCCGATGCAGCATTTGCAAATTGCACAAATGCGTGCCCGAGAGCTGGGACGCAGTCTGTTCCGGGTGACCAACAATGGCGTTACCGCTTTCATCTCGTCAAAAGGGATGGTCCAAGACCAGTTGCCCCGGTATGTCGCCGGGGTCTTAGTTTCGAGGGTTCCGCTATTCAAAGGCCAAACACTCTATGGTCAGCTCGGACATTGGCCGATCGTTTTAGTTCTGATTGGCTTGCTGCTAGGGGCTCTTGCTCTGAAGGCGAAAAAACAGAGGCCTGGTTAGCCCCATCTTGCAGCCATAAGGTACAATGCGTTACTCGTTTGAAGGCGGCGTAAAATGGTACGAAAAACTTTGCCAGACATCTATGACCCTCAGTCCTTAGAGTTAGAAGAGCAGGCTAGATGGCATTCACAAGCCTCTTTTAAGGTCACGGAGCAGCCAGGCCAAGAAAAATTTTACTGCCTGTCAATGTTTCCCTACCCCAGCGGGCAACTGCACATGGGGCACGTGAGAACGTATACCTTAGGTGATGTGATTGCTCGCTTCCAACGGCTAAACGGCAAAGCGGTGCTTCAACCTATGGGTTGGGACGCCTTTGGGTTACCTGCTGAAAATGCCGCGATCAAGCATCAAGAATCGCCTGCGCGTTGGACGCGCAATAATATTGCGCACATGAAGCAACAGATGCAGCGTCTGGGTTTTGCTTACGATTGGTCTCGAGAATTTGCAACTTGTGATCCATCGTATTACCGCTGGGAGCAATGGCTGTTCACCCAGATGTTTCGTCAGGGTTTGGTCTACAAAAAGGCTGCCTGGGTTAATTGGGACCCGGTCGATCAAACAGTGCTGGCCAACGAGCAGGTTGTCGATGGTAAGGGCTGGCGTTCTGGGGCTCCTGTTGAGCGCAGGCAGCTGGCTCAATGGTTCGTAAAGATAACCGATTACGCAGAAGAGTTGCTCAGTGGTCTCGACGATTTGCCGGGGTGGCCTGATAAGATCAAATTAATGCAGCGCAACTGGATCGGACGTTCAGAGGGTCTTGAGTTAACGTTCCCGATGCCCGAGTTCGATGGCGTCACCGTGTATACCACGCGTCCAGATACGCTCATGGGCGTGACTTATCTTGCGGTAGCCCCCCAGCATCCAATCGCACTGAAAGCCGCAGAAACAAGTCCAGAGATTCAGCAATTTCTAGACGATTGTCAGAAGGTCAAAGTTGCCGAAGCCGAGATGGCTAAGATGGAAAAGTTAGGCATGGATTCTGGTTACGTTGCCCGCCATCCGCTGACAGATGAACCGATCCCGATCTGGATAGGCAACTTCGTGCTAATGGAGTACGGGTCTGGGGCGGTCATGTCTGTTCCTGGCCATGATCAGCGGGATTGGGAGTTCGCGCAAAAATACCAGCTGCCCATTAAGCAAGTGATTCGCTCCAGTCTGCCGGAAGAAACGATCGCTTCGGGCGCAATCACGTCCAAAAATGTGCTGATCAATTCCGGACCGTTTGATGGGCTAGATTTTAAGGAAGGGTTTGATGCGATTGCGAAGGCCCTCACTGAGAAAGGACTAGGGAAACGCCAGACCAATTATCGGTTGCGCGATTGGGGCGTATCCAGACAACGATATTGGGGTTGTCCTATTCCCATTATTCACTGCGATCAGTGCGGCGCTGTGCCAGTGCCGGAGCAGGACTTACCCGTTGAATTGCCTGTGGATGTGCAATTTGATGGGGTGGGTTCGCCCTTAAAAGCTATGCCTGATTGGTCTAAGACTGCGTGCCCCGAGTGTGGTGGCGCTGCGGAAAGAGAGACTGACACCTTTGATACCTTTATGGAGTCAAGCTGGTATTACGCAAGGTTTATGTCCAACGATGCCGATGCTCAAATGCTCGATGAGCGCGTGCAGTACTGGCAACGAGTTGATCATTATGTAGGTGGTGAAGAGCATGCGATCTTGCATTTACTGTATGCTCGATTTTTTCACAAAGTGTTGCGTGATCAGGGTCTTTTAGAGGGCGACGAACCCTTTCAAAACTTGCTGGCCCTAGGCATGGTGTTAAAAGATGGCAGCAAAATGTCTAAATCAGCAGGCGATGCGGGGGACCCGCAGCATCTCATCGACCGGTTTGGTGCTGACGCTGTTCGAATGGCGATGATGTTCGCTGCGCCGCCGGATCAAAGTTTTGAGTGGTCCGAAAATGGGGTCGAATCTGCTTTTAAATGGTTGCGATCAAAGCTCTATGCCGCTGTTTATGAGCATGCAAAGATGCCCAAGCCGCTCGCTATCGATTTCGTGGCCCTTGATGATGACGACAAGGCCCTCCGACGGGTGACCCATGAAACGCTCAGCAAAGCCTTCGATGATTTTAATAGAAGGCTTGCCTTCAATACGGTCATCGCAGCGGCCATGACCTTGGTCAATACCTTTCAGAAATACAAAGGTCGCTCCAGCCAAGCTCAAGCAGTGCGACAAGAGGCGCTTGAAGTGGCAGTGATGGTAATGTCGCCCATCGCGCCGCACATTTCGAGTAAGCTTTGGGAGGTATTAACGGGAGATGACTTTACCCGGGCGCGATGGTTACCTACAGATGATCAAGCGCTCGTAAAATCATCTGTTGAGCTCGTGGTACAAATCAACGGCAAGTTAAGAGCTAAATTCGAAGTGTCGGTTGACGCCGATGAAGCCTTGGTTCGGCAGAGAGTCAAAGAGATGCAAAACCTGGATAGTTACTTCGAAGGTAAAACGGTGCGAAAGGTCATCTTTGTGCCTAAAAAATTGATTAATTTTGTCGTTAATTGATGCGCTGGTTGATCGCTGCCGGAGTCATTAGCCTAGTTGTAGGTTGTGGGTATCAGATCGCAGCGCCAAAAGTGCAGTTAGACCTTGCGGTAGTGGTTGCTGACCGATCTCTTGAAACCGAGATGCAAAAAGCCCTCGAGCAAGCGCTGGTAGACCCTTCTGTCGATCAGTCCGATACTTCTAATCGGTGGCAGCTCACTTTGTTAGAAGAGCGATATCAAAAGGTGCCAATCGCTGTTGCGGCCTTTGAAGATATGGCGGAATTTGAATTGGTATTGAGTTGGGTGGTGTCTTTAGAGAATCCTTCCGGCGACCTTTTCATCGATCAAGAGGTCTTCACTGTGCGAGAACATTTCACTCGGGATAATCGCCGCCTAGTGGCAGCCTATCAAGCTGAAAAAGCCCTCAAAGCGCCGCTTCAAATGGAGCTGGTGCGTCGAATTGGCTATCGTATAGAGGCGGTGATGAACCGAACCGAAAAATAGGCTTTTGGCAAAAATATCCGGCGTATAAGAGAGACTACATGAAGCTCTACCCAGAAAAATTACCCGCAGCGCTAACGAAGGGCCTGGGACGTCTTTACTTAGTTAGCGGCGATGAGCCACTCCTGCAGCAAGAGCTTTGCGATCAAATCCGTGACAAAGCTAGGTCTGAGGGTTTTGTTGAACGAGATCTCTTTCATGTTGAAGCTGGATTTGATTGGCAGTCGCTACACTTCAGCGTCAACAATTTATCCTTGTTTTCTGATAAGAAGCTGATCGAGCTACGCTTGAATAGCGCAAAGCAACCGGACAAAGCGGCAGCCCACCTGATGGCGTTGGCTGAAGCTGGGGATGATCTTGCGATCCTCATCAGTATGCCAAAAGCTGATGCAGCAGCTCAGAGATCGAAATGGTTTAAGGCTTTGGAAGCAGCAGGCACTTTTATTCAAGTTTGGCCAATTGAGGCCAAAGACTTACCCCGTTGGCTAGAGCAGCGTATCACTCGAAAACGCTACCAGATTGATCGGGATGCTCTGTTGGCGCTCGCCGCAAAGGTCGAAGGAAATTTGTTAGCGGCAGTGCAAGAGCTTGACCGATTATTGTTAGCAGTAGATGGCAATAAAATATCACTTGAAGATATCCAAGGTAGCGTTGCAGATCACGCAAGATATGACGTCTATCAATGGCTGGATGCAGCGCTCATGGGTAAAGCTGCTCGTAGCTTACGGGTGCTAAATGGTTTGCAGCACGAGGGTACCGAGGTACTGCTGATTACTGGGGTTTTGTCCAGAGAGCTTAGGCTGCTGTTAGGCATATTAGATGAAACAAAAGATCAAGGCTTGGAAGCAGCGATTCAGAGCGCTCGTGTGTGGCCTAAAAGACGCGCTTTAATTCAGCGAATGCTTAGACGGACATCGTTCTCAGAATTAAGGGCGATTCACGCGCAATTGGGAGATGTTGACGCGATGGTAAAAGGTGCAATGGTCGGCGACCCTTGGGATTTGCTAACTGAGGTGTCACTCCGATTAGCTGGGCATGCCATAACCCCTTTGGTTAGCCGTACGGCATACTAATTGACACGAGTAGCGGCCGCCTCGCCCAGCGCCACCAAAGTAAGTTTGCCATCATGTACCGAGAATTCCGTGATGCTCGCGTTATTTGGACGAAAGACCATCACGGCTGGATTGTCCGTGGCGAAAGCAACCATAGCGTTAATCGCCACGAAATGTGAAAAAATGGCCGTGTCTTCATTGCAGGCGATGAGCGCCTCGGCCATATCTCGCCGCCATTGCAGCAGTTGCTCTGATTGATCCCGCCAGAGGCCTTGCATCACCTTTGCGAGCCAGGGCCCTCGCGCTTCTAGACTAAGACCTGTACTCGGGACTTCAGCAACCCGAGTATCAATATCAACGAGCTTGCCGAGCCGATTTGCTAAGGGCGCGGCCGTTTCTTGGGCCCGCCGAAGAGGGCTTGAGATTAAGGTGCTGATCGAGACGGTCTCGAGGTCTTTAGCGGCCCTGGCCGCTTGGTTATGTCCCAATGTGCTGAGACCTGGATCTTTATCGCTGGTGAACGAGGCGCTGGCTTCGCCATGACGAATCATATATATCTTTGGCATGAGCTTGGATTTCTTTTAATCACGTTAGATGGTAGCAGAAGCCGGTGCTGACGTGGTATTTTGCAGGACAAATCGCTATTCTAGGGTTCTCCGATATCGGCGGGCTCAGAAGCGCTCTTGGTAGATGCGTGAAGCACAAGTGAATAGCCCACAATCCCCGTTAACAGGTCCCCAGCAGGAGTGGCCGAAAGCATGATGTTGCGGTCTTTAGCGCAACAATTTTACTAAGGTTTAGATATGGCAGAGCAAAAAGGCGCGTTGGCTGGAGACGGTATTCCAGACACTGAAGTTTCCGTAAGAGAGACCTTCGGGCTCGATGTAGATCTTTCAGTGCCGGCGTTCAAGAATCCCTCTGAGCACGTTCCGGCGATCGATGAAACTTATCTGTTTAATCGAGAAACAACCCTGGCAATTTTGGCGAGTTTTGCGCACAACCGCCGTTGTATGGTTCAGGGCTTCCATGGCACAGGCAAGTCGACACATATTGAGCAGGTCGCAGCCCGGCTGAATTGGCCATGCATAAGAATCAATCTTGACTCCCATGTAAGTCGTATGGATCTTGTTGGCAAAGATGCCATCGTGCTTAAAGACGGGCAACAGGTCACAGAATTTAAAGAAGGGTTGCTGCCCTGGGCGCTGCAAAGAGCCTGCGCCATTGTATTTGATGAGTATGACGCCGGTAGGCCAGATGTGATGTTTGTGATTCAGCGAGTCCTCGAAGTCGAAGGTAAATTAACTTTGTTGGATCAGAGCCGGGTGATCAGCCCGCATCCGAGCTTTCGAATGTTTTCGACAACCAATACTATTGGTTTAGGTGATCCCACAGGGCTTTATCACGGTACTCAGCAGATCAATCAGGGACAAATGGATCGATGGAATATCGTCTCGACGCTGAACTATCTCCCCCATGAGAATGAGGTTGAGATCGTTAAAGCTAAGCAACCCAACTTAGACCCTAAAACCATTGCACATATGGTCTCGGTTGCGGCCTTAACGCGGCAAGGATTTATGAACGGAGATATTTCGATTGTCATGTCGCCACGTACAGTCATTATGTGGGCGGAAAATGCCCAAGTGTTTAGCGACCTAGGTTTTGCATTTCGGCTGACTTTCTTGAACAAGTGCGATGAGACCGAGCGTCCCATTGTAGCTGAATACTATCAGCGCTGTATGGGAGAGGAGTTGCCCGAGTCGACAGCAAATGTCGTTTTAGCAGGCTGAGAGTGCAATGACAGGCCAGTTGGATGACGCCTCAGAAGTATTTCGCCAAGCGGTGACGGCGACAATGCGCGCCATCTCAGGTAACGATGAATTGTCTGTGACCTTCGGGCGGGGTAAACCTTTTATTCAGGGTAATAAGGCTCGGATCCCGGTACCAGAGGTGGGGGTTGATGAGGATGCGCTTGCAGCCTTGCGAGGCACAGCAGATCGATTTGCGCTGCGTACCCGATATCATGACGATGTGTTGCACAACGAGGCGCGCCCAGACTCTGGTGTTGCGCAATCGCTGTTTGATGCGGTCGAAGAAACCAGAGTAGCGGCGATCGGTGCCCACCTTATGCGGGGCGTCGAGAACAACCTTCATCATCAACTGGACGGTGCGTTACAAGAGCAGGGTGCCTACGAGATCACCGACACTGAGGACGCACCTCTGGGAGAAGCGGTTGGTTTATTTCTCCGGGAAAAACTGATTGACCGTGCACTTCCTGAGTCAGCAAGTCGAGTCCTTGACCCCTGGCGCAGCCATATTGAGGATCACATTGGCACTGACCTGAGTGAACTCGAAGATAAAATTTTTGATCAAGTGGCTTTTCGTGACATCGCAAAATCGCTCATTCAAGATCTCGGACTTGCCGATGATTTTGGACAAGAAGAGCAAGGGGGTGATAGCGATGAATATGAAGATAACGAGACGGAAACCGAAGCTGAGGCGGGTGATGATAGCGCTGATCAGGACCAAGGTGCTGAAGGAGACTTAGCGGATGCGATCGAAGGGGAAGTCCCCGTCGATATGGAAACAATGGAACTGGCTGAAACTGATGGCTCTGAAGAAGATGCTGGGGCCCCGCCGGATGGAGACACGCAAAAAAATTGGCTAAGACCCAAGACTTTTGCCTATCAAGCCTATACCAGCGAGTTTGATGAGGTGGTGTTTGCAGACCAACTTTGTGATGACGAAGAACTTGATCGGCTGCGTGGTGTCCTGGATCAGTACTTGCAAAATTCGCAGATCATCATCAGCAAACTGGCTAATCGGTTGCAGCGAAAGTTGATGGCTCAGCAAAGTCGCTCTTGGGAATTTGATCTGGAAGAGGGGGTTTTAGACACCTCGAGATTGCCGGGCATCATTATAGATCCGTTCTCATCGCTCGCCTTCAAACAAGAAAAAGAAACTAAATTTAAAGATACAGTGGTCTCGGTGTTAATTGATAGTTCAGGTTCTATGCGAGGCAGGTCGATTTCGATCGCGGCGATGTGTGCTGATATTTTAGGCCGTACCCTCGAGCGTTGCTCGGTGAAAGTCGAGATTCTAGGTTTCACAACCAAGGCCTGGCGGGGAGGTCAGTCTAGAGAGCTTTGGTTGCAGCAAGGCAAACCTCAACAGCCGGGACGATTAAATGATCTGCGGCACATCATCTACAAGGCGGCAGACATGCCTTGGCGTCGAGCCCGAAGAAACCTCGGGCTCATGATGCGAGAGGAATTACTCAAAGAAAATATCGATGGTGAAGCCTTGTTATGGGCTCATAATCGCATCCACGGTCGCACTGAAGACCGTAAGATTCTGATGGTGATCTCTGACGGATTGCCGGTCGACAACAGTACGCTACTGGTAAACCCGAGTAATTATTTAGAACAGCACCTTAAGTACGCCATTGACCAGATAGAGAATAATTCTGAAGTCGAACTGGTTGCCATTGGGATCGGCCACGATGTCACGCATCACTATCAACATGCAGTCACGATTACTGATGCTGATCAGTTGGGCGATGCGATGACTGAACAGTTGGTTGGTCTTTTTGATGAAAAAAAACCCTCGGCTGGTAGAGGTTAATGTTTCTATGTCGCGTGCAGCTTTACTAAAGTCAGTTGAACGGTATGCATCTCGATATCCCGAGGAGCAAGCGACAATTGTTGAATTTCAGCGATTTGTCAGAGCCAACGAGAATTGCTTTGACAGAAATTTGCGAGAGGGCCATGTTACTGGTTCGTCTTGGATTCTTGATCGCCCGCATAAACATTGCTTACTGACCCATCATCGTAAACTTAACCGCTGGCTACAGCTGGGCGGTCATGCTGATGGGGATAGTCAAGTGGCCCGAGTCGCAACTCGGGAAGCAGAAGAAGAATCTGGACTAGGTTCAATTGCGCTGGTCAGTGGTGAAATATTCGATATCGATATTCATCTTATCCCTGAGCGAAAACATGAGCCGGCGCATTATCACTTTGATGTGAGGTATTTATTCGAAGGTGATTATGGCGAACCGCTGGTGGTCAGCGAAGAGTCACATGAACTGGCTTGGGTGCCGCTGAGCGGGATCGCAGACTACACTGAAGAAGAGTCAATTCTGAGAATGGTCCGAAAAACTGGGTGAGCGCCCTAAAAGTTAGCATCATAGGTCAAGTTTACTGATACAGATGACAGGCGACTTGATGATCGGTGGCAATAATGGTCGGTGTTGGCGTTTCGTTGTGGCAATGACTCATCACACTCGGACATCGATCAGCAAAACGACATCCAGGCCCTAGATTGATTGGCGACGTAATCTCGCCAGCGATGTATTGAGTGGGCTTGGTCCGTTCAAGCGCCGGATCAGCCTCAGGATTGGAGGCAATGAGCAATTGGGTGTATGGATGCTTGGGTTCAAAAAAAACCGCATTAGAGGGACCACTTTCAACGAGCGTGCCGAGATACATGACGGCCATGCGGTCCGAAATATAGCGCACCATGGATAAGTCATGGGCAATAAATAACAGCGTTAAGCCAAGGGATTGCTTTAAATCTTGCAACAGATTGACGACCTGGGCCTGAACGGAAACGTCTAAGGCCGAGATCGGTTCGTCACAAACCACAAAGGTAGGTTCGATGATCATCGCCCTAGCGATGCCGATGCGCTGACGCTGGCCGCCTGAGAATTCATGTGGATAACGCGACATGTGATCTGGATGCAAACCCACTCGTTCTAGCCAGTAGCCGACCCTTTGCTGAATATCGCTCCGGGGTGCGCCTTTAAGCGCCAGACCTTCACCGATGATGTCGAGCACCGTCATGCGAGGATTGAGTGAAGCATAAGGGTCTTGAAATATCATCTGAAGGTCTGTCGAGTACTTAAGATGATCCCGTGCGGTGAAGCGAGCCGGAAGCGGTTCGCCACGGTAGAAGGCGGCGCCTGCGGTTCTTTCGTGAAGTCCAATAAGCGTTTTTCCAAAGGTGGATTTTCCTGATCCGCTCTCGCCCACAAGGCCTAAAATCTCGTTTTCGGCGATTTCCAAAGAAATGCCATCCACTGCATGCAGGGTCTGTTTCCGACCTATTACGAAGTGTTTTTTAAGGTCGATGGTTTTGATCATGACCGATCACTTGCGACGAGATTGGGTTGATATAAATCGGCTGCTTCGGGCGCTTTCGGATCTTGCAACCAACACCTCGCGGTATGCCCAGGATTATGTTTATCCGGATATAAAGGCGGATTTTTTTGATGACAGATGCTCATAGCTTGGGGGCAGCGATCGGCGTAGCCACAACCCGTTGGTGGTGCAAACAGATCTGGAGGGCTACCTGGTATGGGGTTAAGGGTTTTCGCATAATCGCCAACATTCGTGGGCATGGCCAGCTTTAAACCAACCGTATAAGGATGCGCGCTCTTGTAAAAAATCTCATCCACACTGCCTTGTTCCACAATTTGACCGGCATACATGACGCACACGTTTTGAGCGGTACGAGCGACAACTGCCAGATCATGGGTGATCAGCACGATTGCCATACCTTCTTTCTCTTGAAGCTCTTTGAGAAGATCGAGGATTTGGGCCTGAATCGTGACATCAAGCGCCGTGGTGGGCTCATCGGCGATTAACAAGGCCGGTGAGCAGGCGAGGCTTTGGGCGATCATTGCGCGCTGAAGCATGCCTCCGGAAAACTCAAAGGGGTATTGATGGAGGCGTTTTTCGGACTCTGGTATCCGTGTCTTTGCGAGCAATTCTCTAGCGACTGCAAGTGCCTGAGCGCCACTAAGTCCCCGATGGACTTTTAGAGTTTCAGCGATTTGATCGCCGATCGTCATTGTTGGGTTTAGCGATGTCATGGGATCCTGAAAAATCATGCCCATTTCTTTACCGCGAAATTGATTCATTGCCTGGGGGCTTAAGCCCAAAAGCTCGGTGCCGTTTAGTTTTGCACTGCCAGCAGTGATTTTGCCAGGCGGCATCGGAATTAAGCCCATGAGCGACTGCACCGTGACGCTTTTGCCACAGCCTGATTCTCCGACAATGGCCAAAACTTCACCGCGATTGACGCTAAAGTCGACGCCGCGGACAGCTTTGACGGTGCCACCGTAGGTTTCAAATTCGACATGTAAGTCTTCGACATCTAAAAGGATGTTTGTCATAAATCTCGTGACCGCATCTTTGAATCCAATGCTTCGGTTAAGCCGTCCCCCAACAGATTGAAAGCCAGTACCGTGATGCTGATAAAAAGCGCTGGGAAAAAAAGCTCGTGAGGATGGCTCAGCATCGTTTTAACACCCTCATTACACATAGATCCCCAGGAAGGCGTCGGTGGTGCAACGCCCATACCGATAAAAGATAAAAACGCCTCGGTAAAGATAGCGGAAGGCACTGCGAAGGTGAGGGTAACCAGAATGACTCCCATCGTGTTTGGAATGATATGGCGAAGGATCAGATACGATGAATTACCACCGAGTAATCGGGCGGCCTCTATATAGCCTTGCTCACGAATTTTCAGGACTTGGCCGCGGACCAGCCGCGCCGTTCCGGGCCACAGCAGCAATATTAGCGCGACCAGCATAGGCATGACGCCACTCTCACCGGGACCGATACCAAAGGCAATTTTGAATAAAATCATGAATAGCAAAAAGGGCAGAGCGACCACAAAGTCAGCGAATCGCATCATAAGTTGATCGACTTTGCCGCCCAGATAGCCAGCGAACCCGCCATAGAAAACGCCAAATAACACATAAATAAGCGGTGCCACCACGCCAATAAACAGTGACACCTGAGCGCCCTGCATCAGCCTAGCCAAGATGTCCCGACCCAAATAATCGGTTCCAAAGGGGTGAAAAGCCAGCGTAATAGCTTGCCCAGGCAAGTCCTCAGGTGTTGCCAAACCTTGCAGTATGGCTTGGCTCTGGGTGATAGATTGCTCAGGATTAACCTGAATGGTGGTAACGACGTCGAATTCATCAAAACCATCTGTCGGCACAATGGAATAAAAGTAGCTCTGAGACTTTAAATTCAGTCGATCCTCAAAACCCAAAATATTACCCCCTGAAACAGTTTCCAGTGGTAATCCGAGCCCCATGAGACCGTCCGGCCGGGTCTCGCTGCGATAGATGCTGTAACCCCCGGCTTCGTTAACCGGAGACCAAGTCAATCTGACTGACTGGGTAGTGGCAATACCGGATGTCCGGAAATCTGTAACTGGGTCTAAACGATCAGGATAGTCATCAGGCTCAGCCGGATGCTCTGCTGAAATTGGCACCTGCCAAGGAACATAGTCAGCGACCAGGCGGGCCGTTTTCGGGAGTGCGGGCGCCTGCGAAATCTGGTCCAAGTCCTGCGCCGCTGGATCCTGAGTCCAAAGTAGGGGGCCTATAATAGTAAAAAAAGCCAGAGCCATAATGAGATAAAGAGAAATGATGGCCCGAGTGTTGTTCTTCAGACGGCGCCAGGCATCCTGCCAATAAGACAGTGAGGGTCGGCTCAGTTGCTCGGCCCGATGGGTTGATGGTGACGGCTCGAAGTCCGCTTCAGTCAGAGCAGTCGGTGCGTTCATTTGAGCCGCACCCTCGGGTCAATAAAACCGTAGATAATGTCGACTATGATGACCATCAAGACCAAGAATGCACCGTAGAAAACGGTCGTTCCCATAATCACCGTATAGTCAAGTTGCTGAACGGCTTGCACGAAGTAGCGACCCAGACCAGGAATCGCAAAGACCAATTCGACGACAAAGCCACCGGTTGTGATGGCCGCGATTTGAGGCCCGAGGACGGTGACAACGGGTAAAATCGCGTTGCGAAGTTGGTGCTTGAAAAAAATCCGTTGTGAGGATAGGCCTTTAGCTTTAGCTGTCTTGATGTAGTCTTCGTTAACCACTTCGAGCATCGAAGATCGCATCAGACGGGTTAGAAGGGCCATTGTCCCAAGGCCCAATACCAGCGACGGCATCAGCATATGCGCAAGACTCCCCCAGCCAGCAACCGGCAACACGGATGTGCCAAACCATTGATTGATATTCACCAGAAGCATCTGACCGAGCGCGGCAAAAACAAAACTTGGCACTGAGATACCCAGTATTACCAAAAACATAATGATAATGTCGGGCAGCCGATTGCGGTACAGAGCAGTAAGAGCGCCCCAAAGGATGCCGCCTGCGGCGGCAAAAGTGATGGCTAGAATGCCAAGCGCGGCAGATACCGGGAAATGGTCGCGGATGATGTCATTAACCTTACGGTTCTGCTGTGTAAACGAAAGACCAAAGTCACCCTGGAGCATGTTGCCGAGGAAGATGATGTATTGCTCTGGAATTGGGCGATCTAGGCCATATTTTTTGGCGAGATTTTGACGTATTTCTGGCGTGGTGGCCTTCTCGTTCATGAGCGGATCACCAGGAACAGCGTGCATTGCCAAAAACGTTGCAGTGGCGATAAACCAGACCGTTAAGATACCGGATAAGAGCCTTCCGAGGGTATATCGCAGCATAGTAGCTAGGGCGCGATGCGGGCGTAGGTAAAATCTGGGTCAGATCCGATCACCGTCCGACGCATGCCCTTAAGCTTAGGATGTTGTAGGTAGATGACCCCTTGCTCATACATCGGTAGCATAACCGCATCTTCTATCAGAATAGATTGTAGACCTGACATCGCATCCATCCGAGTTTTGGGGTCGCTACTGTTCATGGCAACCCTTACCAGTCGATCATACTCGGGATTGACGTAACGGCCTCTGTTGTTGAGATTCCAAGAGGCAAAAAGATCGCCGAAAGTCATGATGTCGTCGAAGTCCGGGCCCCAGCCGGCGCCAACAATATCAAATTCTCCACTGGTCATTTTGGCCAAGCGTTGCTTGAAGGTTTGAACGTCAATTTTTAGATCCAGTCCTAGGCGGGTCTTTAGCATGCCTTGCATGTATTCCGCTTGTTTTGTCGCCGTTGGACTATCGCTAACAAGGAGAATCAAGGGGGGTATCTCCTCTAAACCAAGCTCTTGCTTAGCAGAGGTAAGCAGTGCTCTTGCTCGAGTCAGGTCTGGTTTAACCTCTGGCGGTGGATATTCTTCCCTGAAGGTTTTCTCAACCCCTTGAATCCAAGTCGGGAACAGACTTCTACCAGGGAGATTGCCTGGTGTCTGTAGGACTTTATTGACGAATTCTTCCGGGTCAAAGGCTGCTTGGATCGCTGCTCTTAAGTTTTTATTGCGAGTAATTCGGTTATCTCGGTAATTGTATTCAAGAAAGTAAACACTGCCCGTGACAAATTTCTTAATCCTGAATTGATTGTTCAAGGCATCTTTATAAGTTTCGCCATCGAGCTGGGTATAGGCAATTTTGTCGTCAATAAATAGATTTAAACGGGCCCGAGTGTCGGCGGTAATGTAATCAGCGTCGATGGCATTGAGCTTGATTGCCTCGGCATCCCAATACAGGGGGTTTTTGCGCATCTCCATCGATGCGCTGTGCACCCAACTATCAAGGGTAAAGGCACCGTTATAGAGCATGTCCTTGGCGTCCGCAGCGTATTGCTCCGTTCGCGCTTGATAAAATTTTTCTTGAACGGGAAAAGTCGTGACGAAAGCCGTAAGTTTGATGAAATAGCCGGTGGGTCTCTCCAGCGTGACCGTTAAGGTGTGGTCATCTATCGCTTCGATGCCAAGCGCGGTCACGGGCATGTTGCCTTGGTTGATGGCTTCGGCATTTTTAACGGGATAGAGAATAAAGGCATACTCCGAGGCGGTGTTTGGATCGACTACAGATCGCCAAGCAAAGACAAAATCGTGAGCCGTGACAGGGTCGCCATTGCTCCATTTTGCATCTTTGCGCAACCAAAATTTAGCGGTGGTGTCGCCGAGTTCCCAGCGTTCAGCAACGCCAGGGGCTAAGTTGCCGCGTCGATCATATCGGGTTAGCCCCTCCATCACGTGGCCAAGGACAAAGATTGAAACCTGATCGGTTGCTTTCATGCTGTTGAGCTGTGGGGGCTCTTGAGCAATCGCGATTTTTACAGTGCCGCTCGCGGCGTCAACTGATTGGGCCATGCCCTCAGACCAGGCGAAGAGCATACACAGCAGTAATAAGAGTCTTTGAGGCATATTTAGACCGTACCAATGAGAGGCTTGAATCATAACACGTCGAAGGCCTTGCTCGAAGGCAAGACAGCAGGGTTAGGCGGTGAACTTTAGGAGGTTTGAGACAACCCTTTCAAGATGGGTTAGCGAGTTGCAGACTTCAGTTTGATGGCAATTAGGTGCATATTTTTTCATCTCAGCATCACCGACCTGCCAATTTGATCGAGGTTCCGGGTTAAGCCAGATAACACGTTTCGCCTTTTCATACATTTCACGAACAATCTCGGCTTTAGGGTCGCCGTAATTGTTGCGCGCATCGCCTAGAATGATGATGGTGGTTTTATTGTCAACATCATCCATACAAGTGCGCCGAAAATCCAATAACATCTGCCCGTAATCGGTTGACCCGTTACCATAGTCGCGCATGGTTTTCGCCATTGCGTCCTCTAGATTGCTGTTTCGGAACAGTTGGGTCACTTCACCCAAATCTGATGAGAACGCAAAACTTCGAACCTTAGGAATAATCTCCGCCAAACTATATAAGAACATCAACAAAAAGCGGGAATAGTTGCTCACCGAACCGCTGACATCACAAATGCACATCACCTTGGGTCTGTCCACTTTCACGGCTTTCCATTTCAGGTCAAAAAATACGCCGTCGTATTGCATGTTTTTGCGAAGGGTTTTGCGCAGATCCAGATGACCACGCTTGTAGGTTTTACGCCTTTTAGAATGAATCGAAACTAACTTCTTAGCCATTTTGAAAACAATTTCTTGAACGTCTTTGAAGTTACGCTTTTCTAAATTACTGAGTTTGACTTTCTTGAGCAGCTCTTCGCGCAATTGCTTGCCATGCTCATCAGCATGCAAAAAGAATTGCTTTTCCACGTAGTCGCGCACTTGGTCGCGTAACTGATCTCGAGCCCGCTTGAGCTTACCGGCTAATCGACGCTCGCCGGCGCCGGTGTCATTTTGTAGTTCGGTGATTTCGTCTTGAAGCGCTTTTAGGCCCATTTGGTCCATAATTTTTCGTGTGTACAGGCCCTTTTGGGTGAAGACAACAATCTGATTAACCTCCACAGCGCGACCTGCTTCTGCCATTTTAATCATGAGGTCGCTGCGGGAACCCTGCAGCAGTAATTGCCCCAAGGCCGAGGTCGGCGAGGGCATGTCTTGATCGTCTTCTTCGGTCGACTCACCGCTAGCATTGCCTTGACCGCCTCCTTGGCCGCTGCCCTTGCCGCCAGGCTGACCTGAAGCGTTACTGTCTGATCTTTCATCCTCAAACTGATCATCAGGCTCCGAATCGCTCGTTGCATCCTCATTGGCAGGCATGACGTCATCGAAGGTGAAAAACTTTTCGAAGCAAGACTCAAAGGTTTCTTTTTCTTCCGGATTTTTTGACAAAAGCATCGAGAGCGTATTTTTGAACAACACGCGATCTTCGTAGCCAACCACTTTCAAAGCGGTCATAGCATCTAAAGTCTCTGCCGGCGATACTTTAACCTCAGCCGTGCGTAAGACTTTGACGAAATCGACCAGCGTTTTTTCCATTATTGCGCCTTAAGGGCTTTGTTGGTGAGCATCTGGACTTCGCCTTCAACGGTTTCAATATCCTCTTGAAACTTGAGAATGACGTTTAAGGTTTGCTTCACCATGTCGGCATCCAATGATTCTGTGTGGAGCAGGATCAAGGTTTTTGCCCAATCGATCGTTTCGCTAATGGCAGGTACTTTTTTAAGGTCTAATGTCCGCAACTCTTGAATGAAGGTTACCAGCTGCCTGCGTAACTCCGCGGGCACTTCAGGCACTCGGGCATGGACAATTTGTGACTCAAGGTCAGCATCCGGGAAAGGGATGTAAAGATGTAGACATCGGCGTTTCAAGGCATCGCTAATTTCGCGCGTATTGTTACTGGTTAAGAAAACGAGGGGCTTGCGTTTTGGATTGGCTTTAATGGTACCAATCTCAGGTATCGACAATTGATAATCTGACAGCATTTCCAGCAAAAGCGACTCAAATTCATGGTCACTTTTGTCAACCTCATCTATGAGTAATACGCAGCCTTTTTCTTCTTTGAGGGCTTTCAATAGCGGCCTAGGTTCCAAGAACTCCTCAGAAAAGAAGACGTCCCCAAATTCGTGAAGTTTGGCAACGGATTCCGTAAGGCCGGTTGCGCCCTCAAGTATTTCCCCTAAGGTTTCTTTTAGGACCTGGGTATACAGCAGCTGTTTACCGTATTTCCACTCGTAGATGGCTTTTGACTCATCCAAGCCTTCGTAGCATTGCAACCTGATGCATTCGAGCTCAAGCATGTTAGCCACAGATTTTGCGAGCTCAGTTTTGCCGACACCGGGCGGGCCCTCGATCAGAACCGGCTTGTCGAGTCGATATGCGAGAAACACGGCAGTGGCAATTTGCAGATTGGAAATATAGTTAAGAGATTCTAGGCCAGACTGGATTGACTCGATGCTCGATAGATGTTCGTCGCGTTCTAAGCTCAACGGTTTTCCCCTTTATCAATTGAACATTAATTGAACAATGATCCACGCTTCAAGTTAGGAAGATGGTCCATAAGTCGTTGGGCATTATGGAAAGACCGGACTGACTTGTACAGGCGCGCCACAATTATCATTGCTGGCAATCCAAGGGGATCATATTAAGTGATAGGCGGTCTGATTTACTTTGCTTCTGTCTGGCTGTAAGTCTGATTTTGCTCCCCACCGGGATTAAGGTTCCCGTCTCGCGCTGATGCAAAAAAGGTGCTAGCTTGCAGGAAGGAGGGGAGTTATGAAAAAAACAGTGAAAACGATGGTTCTTTTTGGACTGGCTTTGTTACAGCTCGAGGGCTTTGCTGACTATGACTCAACCTATAACCCAGCGAGCCATGCTGCTTTTGTAATCGATCAGGCAAATGTCGATTTAGGTCTAGGTCAAGGCGTTTTTAAGGGTTGGGTTCAAGTTGAAGATGGACGTATTACCGCTGTTGGCGCTGGTGATGCCAAAATTCCTGATGGATTTAAACAAATTGATGCATCTGGCCAGTGGTTAACGCCAGGTATCATTGACGTGCACAGCCATCTTGGTGACTATCCTTCGCCTTCGTACCGGGCGCATAGCGATGGTAACGAAGCAACGTCGCCTGTCACAGCCGAAGTCTGGGCAGAGCACAGCGTTTGGCCCCAGGATCCGCAGTTTCCGTTAGCTTTAGCCGGTGGCGTTACTACGCTGCAGGTTTTGCCTGGATCTGCCAATCTATTTGGTGGACGAAGTGTCGTGCTTAAGAACGTATGGTCTAGGACCGTGCAGGGCATGAAGTTTCCAGGGGCACCCTACGGTTTAAAGATGGCGTGCGGTGAGAATCCCAAGCGCGTATATGGCAGTAAATCCCGAAGTCCCTCAACCCGAATGGGTAATTTTGCTGGCTACCGTAAAGCTTGGATTGATGCGCAGGAGTATCAAAAAAAGTGGCAGGCCTATGACAAGGCTCTCGAGGATTATGAGGCGTGGAAATCGGCAAGTGACGGTACAGATTATAAAGCGCGACCGTCGCCACCTAAGCGCGATCTAAAAATGGAAACCTTGGTAGGAGTTTTAGAGGGCGAAATTCTGGTTCATAACCATTGCTATCGCGCCGATGAGATGGCGCAAATTATCGATCTTAGTAAAGAGTTTGGCTACCAAGTGACAGCCTTTCATCATGCGGTAGAAGCCTACAAGATTGGCGATTTACTCGCTGCAAATAATACCTGCTCGGCAATGTGGGCAGATTGGTGGCAGTTCAAACTCGAGTCCTTTGATGGCGTCAAAGAAAATGTCGCTATGGTCGAAGCTGCCGGGGCATGCGCGATTGTGCATTCGGATTCTGCCACCGGCATTCAGCGATTAAATCAAGAAGCCGCTAAAGCAATGGCAGCCGGGGGGCGTCTAGGGCTGGCTGTCGATCCATCGATAGCGCTCACTTGGATTACCAAGAATGCAGCGCAGGCCCTTGGGGTGCTTGCCCAGACCGGTACGATCGAAGTTGGAAAAATGGCAGATTTGGTGCTTTGGTCTGACGAGCCGATGAGTGTCTACGCCCGTGCAGAAACTGTTTTCATTGATGGCGTAACCCACTTTGATCGCCGAGCGGGTATCGCCCCAATGACGGATTTCGAGATTGGTCAGCGCGAGGAGATATTCTAATGATGAAACGAATACTTCTAATTGGGTTGGGATTCATCGGATCTTTGGCGGCAGCAGATGAGTATTGGTTAACCAATGCCAAGCTTGCAACCGGTCCTGATGGGATCGGCGTGATAAGGGATATCCATGTAAAAAATGGGCGGATTGAGGCGTTAGGACAAGGTTTAAAGGTGGGATTGCCCGCTAAGGTCATTGATCTCAAGGCAGCACTGGTAACGCCTGGGTTTATTGATTCTGCAACCACTATCGGGCTCGCTGAAGTGTCCGGACTGGGTGTCAGCCAAGATGGTGAAGTCGCTGATGACGATATGGCAGCAGGGTTCAGGGTTGGCTTGGCGCTAAACGATGCCTCGGTATTGATTCCTGTTGCCAGCAACGATGGTATCACCCGAGGCGTTGTTGTACCTGAGCCAGGGGACAGTAACTTTGCGGGTATCAGCGCTCTAGTTCGATTTCAAAGAGGCGAAGGGTTTATCGTATCGGATGCGCTAGCTCAACATCTGTATTTGCGGGAATGGGACCGCCGCCATGCCGGCGGCTCTAGGGCAAGCGCGCTGGCAAGTGTGGTTCATGCCCTAGAGGAATCTGCTCGGTTCGATCAGCAGCGCCGAGATTTTAACAGCCGAAAATACCGTGCTTTTGAGATGTCGGCGGCAGATTTGCAAGCGCTGTCTGAAGTTCGTACAGGTCGAATGAAGTTAGTTGCTCATGTTGACCGCGCGGCGGATATTCGGCACCTGATAGCTGCGCTGGAAGATTTTCCAGAAATTCGGCTGGTCTTAGCCGGAGCCACAGAAGCGTGGAAAGTCTCAAAGTTGCTCGCTGCCAAGGATATTCCGGTACTGCTGAATATTATGAACAACTTGCCAGAAAATTTTGACCGACTTGGTGCACGACTTGATCATGCAACCCTACTGGACGCCGACGGCGTGCAATTTGCCTTTATGTCAGGTTCGCCCTATTCAGAATTCAGATCTTTAAGCCAGGCGGCAGGGGTAGCGGTTGCCTATGGATTGTCTTGGACGACAGCCATAGCAGCAATTACTCGCTCGCCAGCTCAAATATGGGGACTTGAGGACCTAGGTGTTATCGAGCCGGGCGCCATTGCAGATTTGGTGATCTGGGATGGTGATCCACTAGAGGTTACCTCGGCGCCGACGGCTGTAATGATTGATGGCGCATGGGTTGATCTGTCGACAAGACATAAAGCATTAGCAGAACGTTATCGCGACTTGCTGGATTTAAAGTAGGCAGTCTCTGGGATTGAATCTTTGGGAGATTGCGTCGATGGGATGGGGTCATCCGCTTTAAAGGAGAATGTCATATGCAGGGGAAATGGATGATTACGGCGAGCCGTATGCTTTGGGTGCTATTTTTGATGGGACCGATGGCTGCATTGGCTGACGCGGGTGATCTTCGGGGCGAGGTGACCAAACTCTACGACCAAAAGTTAAAAGCGCTGTTCGAGCATTTTCATGCCAACCCTGAACTGTCTTTTGTTGAGTTTCAGACAGCGGCACGGGTCAAAGATGAATTGTCAGAGATGGGCTTCGAAGTGCATTCTGGAATTGCGCAAACCGGCGTGGTGGCTTTGCTGCGCAATGGTGAAGGCCCGCTTGTCATGATGCGGGCAGACATGGATGCGTTACCGGTTAAGGAGCTTACAAATTTACCTTATGCATCGAAAATTGTGGCACCGAATGTTGAGGGTCAAAGTTTTCCAGTGATGCATGCCTGTGGGCATGACGTTCATATTACTTCGTTGGTTGGCACTGCTGAAATGATGTTAGCCATCAAAGATCAGTGGTCGGGTACGCTGATGTTGATCGCTCAACCTGCGGAAGAATGGAAAGACTCAGGCGCTGCCGCGATGCGAGCAGCAGGGATTTGGGAGCGGTTCGGCACCCCTGATTTTGCGCTTGGTATGCACGTCGCCGCGGATATTGAAGCCGGCAAATTATTCGCATCAACCGGTGCAGCTTATTCGGCGGTAGACTCTTTAGATATTGTTGTGCCGGGTATCGGTGCACATGGTGCCAGTCCCCATCGGGGCCGTGACCCGGTTGTCATTGGTGCCCAGATTGTCGTAGCGCTGCAAACGGTAGTCGCTCGTGAATTGTCTCCGAGAGAACCTGGGGTCATAACCGTTGGCGTTTTTCGAGCAGGGACTAAGCGCAACGTGATCGGCGAGCAAGCGCGTCTTGAATTAACCGTGCGATCAGACTCGACTGCGACTCGAGAACGGCTGCTGGCCGCGATTGAACGCATCGCGATAAATGTTGGACGTGCGGGTGGGTTGCCAGAAGACAGGTTGCCCTACATTGAACTTAAAGGTGGCGTCCCTGTTACAGCGAATGATCCTGAAGTCGCGCAGAGGGTGATCACCGCTTGGGAACAGGACCTAGGGGCGGACCAAATTGCAGATTACGAGCGAGAGGGTATGGGTGGCGAAGATTTCCCATTCTTGACCCAAGACCCCTATATTCCCAGTGTTTATTTCTCGGTAGGTGGTACAGAGCCAGCGCGAGCTGCAGCGTTTGAGGCTGCGGGTCAGTCATTGCCGTCGCACCACTCGCCGCTGTTTGAAATATCCCCAAGGCCAGCGGTCATATCGGGGATATTAGGAACGGTATCGGCTTTGCGAGCGTTGATGCCGGTGCGCTGAACGTTTGCCTTAACGCCGAAACAACCCCTTTGCTTTGTTTTCAAGACGAGTCGCCTGAGTCGCTCTGCCTAAGGCTTCGAGGGTGGCGGCATCTTCTGCTCGAACCGCCATGAAATTCTCCCGCCAAGCATCCTGAGTAGACCACTGATGCGGTAGAGTTTTTACCGCGCCTGGCGCCTCAGCGGAAAAAAGGAGTTCAAACGCTGCTGAGACTGTCCGATGCTGCATGTCTCGATCGAAAGGTTTGCCCACAGGGTTGCCGAGGGGTAAGTCATTAAAGATGACTCTCGGCGTGCCCGCTGTGCGTAAAATATCGAGCGCAGAGCCTATGACGACGGTTGCGATGCCTGCTGCCTCAAGGGTTCTTGCTGTCAAACTGACAGTCTGGTGGCAGACCGGTCACAACGGAATCAATATTGCGAGATCGACCGCATCTTCCAAACAATGCCGGGTGATTAACGGCGCGTCTGTTTCGATCGTGTGGCGTTGACTGTATTCGGTGGGCACAAAGTGAAATCGCGGTGCCAGTGCCTTGAATTCCTGGCGTAGCTCGCGGGCCCTTAGATCATTGATGGGGAAGTAGCTCTCTCTGTCTTTTGTATGGGTCGTTTCCTTGTCCCAAGATAATTCGCTGGTATCAAAATGATCCGGCACATCGACTATAGGATAACTGTTTGCCTCGCGAACGGGTTTAGGAATGCTGGCGTCGACCACCGCCGTTGTGACTAAGGCCACAGTTGCCTGGCTGAGCGGTATTTTAGGCGGGCTAAAGGGAATGTCGTCATGGCTTGCCCAGGCATAGTCTTTTTGAAAGCCCAGCGCTCTGTAGTACATCCGCGTTCTGTCGATGTAATTAATTATCAAGGTCTTTGATGCTCATTGGTGGAGACGTATCAGCCCTTCCTGAGCACAGGATGCCACAAGTTGGCCATCTGCGTCGTAAAAAGTGCCCCGGCTGAATCCTCGCGCACCGCCCGAGAAAGGACTGTCTTGATGATATAACAGCCAAGCATCGGCCCGAAATGGCCGATGAAACCACATAGCGTGGTCAAGGCTGGCAACCTGAAAGTTATCTTGACGCCAGTTGATCGCGTGGGGTCGATAACTTGTGTCAATGAGGGTCATATCTGACGCATAAGCCAGTAGCGCCTGGTGTAGTCGTGGGTCTTCCGGCATAACATCGACTGCTCTAATCCAAACGATTTGCTCTGGAGGCATGGGTTTTGGCGCCAACTCATCCACCGGATTAGCAAACCGCAGTTCAATGGGTCGTGCTCGCCGAGTCACAGCGTCTTCGGCTTCAGGCACGGCGGCAATATAGGCGTCTAGCAAGGTTTCCTCGCTCACGCAGGATTCTGGTCCAGGTGCCTCTGGGCTCGAGATTTGATGGGTCAGCCCTACCTCGATGACGTGAAAAGAGACCGACATACTAAAAATGGCTTGCCCTTTTTGAATGGCCTTTACCCGACGGGTGGTGAAACTGCGGCCATCTCTGATCTGGTCGACTTGGTAGATAATGGGGCAAGTTGTGTCCCCGGGCCGCAGGAAATAACCGTGCAAAGAGTGCGCGACACGATTGGGATCTGGCACAGTTCTAGAGGCGGCCATTAGCGCTTGGCCAATGACTTGACCGCCGTAGACCCTCTGCCAACCTTCATTAGGGCTAACGCCCTTAAAGAGATTTACGTCTATCTCCTCTAAATCAAGCAGTTGTATTAGGTCGGCAAGCGCTTCTTTCATTGGTGAGAGATCCAAAGTCGGGGGACTATTGTCCCCGACTTCGAAGCTCGAGTCCAAGGCGGCTTCGAGCAGGAGCGCTAAAGAACTAGTATTTGTACTCCTCTGCTTTGAAGGGCCCTTCGCTGGATACGTTGATGTAGTCTGCTTGCTTCTGGGTCAAACGGGTGATGGTGCCGCCAAAGCCTTCAACCATGTAAAGGGCCACCTCCTCATCCAACGCCTTGGGTAGCACTTCAACCGTAATGGGTTGGCGCTGATTAACGTCATGATCAGCCCAAGCCCGCTCGAATAGGTACATTTGAGCCAATACTTGGTTGGCGAAGGAACCGTCCATGATTCTAGATGGATGCCCTGTTGCATTCCCAAGATTGACGAGCCGGCCTTCAGATAACAACAAGATGTAGTCGCTGCTATCATCGCTTCTGAAAATCTTATGGACCTGGGGTTTGACTTCCTGCCAACGCCAATTATCTCGCATAAATTGGGTATCGATTTCTGTATCGAAGTGGCCAATATTGCAGACGATGGCGTTGCTGGCGACGGTGGACAAAAGGTTCTCGTCGCAAACATTGACATTACCGGTACAGGTTACGATGAGATCGGTACCCTGCATGAGCGCGAGATCAATATCTTCGCGCTTACCCGTGTTAAGGCCATTCTTATAGGGTGAAACGACCTCATAACCATCCATACAGGCCTGCATGGCACAGATCGGGTCGATCTCTGTGACGCGTACAATCATGCCTTCTTGACGCAGGCTTTGGGCGGAGCCTTTACCCACATCGCCGTAGCCGATTACTAGCGCCTTTTTACCCGCCATCAACATGTCGGTGGCTCGTTTAATGGCGTCATTGAGACTGTGACGACAGCCATATTTGTTGTCATTTTTGGATTTGGTTACGGAATCGTTGACGTTGATGGCAGGAACCTTAAGTTCCCCGGCTTTGAGCATCTCTTGTAATCGATGCACGCCAGTCGTGGTTTCTTCGGTAATACCGTGGATAGCGCTCAGCATTGCCGGATACTTGTTATGAACCATTTCGGTCAAATCGCCGCCATCGTCAAGAATCATATTGGCGTTCCAGGGCTCACCATCTTTCAAAATGGTTTGCTCGATACACCAGAAAAATTCTTCCTCGGTTTGTCCTTTCCACGCAAAAACCGGAATACCGCTTGCCGCAATGGCAGCGGCGGCATGATCTTGGGTAGAAAAAATATTACAAGATGACCAACGAACTTCCGCTCCGAGCGCCACGAGTGTCTCAATTAAGACGGCGGTCTGAATTGTCATGTGAATGCAACCGAGTACTCGCGCACCAGAGAGCGGTTGTTCGGCTTCATACTTTGAACGTAGCTTCATCAAAGCAGGCATCTCTGCTTCTGCAAGTTCGATTTCGGCACGTCCGAAATTGGCCAGTTCGATGTCGGCAACTTTGTAATCGTTCATGGGTGTTTCCTCTTTTTGTAATAGGGTTATGGGTTAGGTGGACGCGTGAAACATGCGCAGTTGAATTTGAAAACCATTCTTAAGGCCCAGAAATGCGCCTTGACCTTGCTTCAAGCCTGCATTGTCTGCCCAAAGATCGAGGTCCTCTGGATCGAAACCAAGCCATAGGTCGCCGCAGATGTCGCGGGTCCAATCTTGTTGGTGCGAACACAAATCTATGAGCATTAACCGACCATTGGGCGCTAGCAAGGTCGAAGCTTTTTTAAAAAATTCCGCCGGCGCTGGCAGATGATGAAGCACCATGTTGCAGACCAGCAGATCCGCAAGGCGATCGGTCTCTAGCGCAGCATAATCGCTAAGAACACACTCGACGTTGTTAAGCCCCTCATCCTCGGCGATCTGCCGTGTCTTGTTGAGCATGGTTTCTGCATTATCTACCGCTAAGACCGAGGCAAACTGATTTGCTAACGTAATGAGTAGTGGACTTTCTCCCGCACCAATCTCGAGGACCTTACTGGTCTTGGGTAGGTGTTCGTTACCAATCAGATCCGTCACGCAGCCTGAGTAATGATCAAAAGAAGCGACGAGTTCTTGGTTTTCTTTGAGTTGCTCTGAACATCGTTCAAAAAACTGTGCAGCTTGTTTACCTCGCTCTAAAAAGACGGTCTTCTGGCGTCTTTCTAAGTTAGAAGGTAAGGGAATCTGATCTAGCGTCGCGAACAATTCGGTGGTCGTTCGGTGCAACGGGCTGTCAGCCGGGAACAGACCCCGACGATAGAAGATTGATGTGCCCTCTCGCTTAGCGGTCAGCAAGCCTGCGGCAGTCAAAATTTTGAGGTGGTGGCTCATACCTGATTGGGGCGTTGTGGTAATGTGACATAGCTCAAGAACACCAAATGAATTGTGTTTTAAAAGACGCAAAATATCTTGACGCAGGGGATCCGCAAAAGCTTTACAAAGGGTCAGAAGTGCTTCTGACTCAGCGATTTTGGCAGTTGAAGACCGGACGGGCATAGTGCTATATCAAAATTTTTCGATATATTAGTGATTCGGCGCGATTTTGCAACCTAATATCAAAATAAATTGATAAAAGAGAAAGGATTATTCGATGGCGGCGATTCGACAGATTCAGGCGAAGTACGACGCGCGGGAGGACCGACTGCTGCTCAGAATCGGTACCGAAGCAATCGATGCGCCGGGCATCTGGTTGACGAGACGATATGTTGAGCTGCTCCTAAAAGCGCTGAAACAGTTTGCCGATGCTGACCCAGATGTAGGTGGATTAGCCGTCCCGTCGGATCGCGAGGAGGTTAAAGCATGGAAAGCACAGAAAATTCTGGACCAAGCCAATTTTGAGACTCCCTTCGCTGCTGAGCAGGAGCAAACTGAGGCGCACGTGAGTCACCCGTTAGCTTTCAAGCTAACCTATAAAATAAAAGATGAGCAGCTGCATCTCACGCTCCTGCCGCAATTAGGTGAGGGCATTAACCTTGTGGTTAATCAAGAGATTGCGGTGTCGTTAACGGCGATTTTGCTATCAGCAGCCGGTAAAGCGAATTGGCGCCTGGCCGAAGATAAAGACCCGCTCGGAACCCATAACCTGCGTGTGGTGAATTAGCGGTCCGCCTCGATATCGTTAGAAACCGCCATTGGAAGTTTGATTACGATGCGCACCCCCTTAGGGTCGGTCTGGTTTTCTATTGTTACCGAGCCGCCGTGGTGCTCTGTAATGACTCTGACAACGTAGAGCCCCATGCCAAAGTGCAGGCGATTATCAGGATTTCCGGCTCTTGCAGTCACCATCGAATCAAAGATGCTGTTCAGCAGATTGTCAGGGATCTGATGGCCAGTATTCGATACCGTCAGTGTAAGTTGGTCGGCCTCCGGCAGAAGAGTGACCGCAATTTCACTATCTGGTTCTGAGAAATCAATGGCGTTATCAATAACTTTGTCCAGTAACTGCTCGATCCGGTAATCGCAGACCCAGCAGTTAAGCGGTTTTTCTGACGTTTTAAGAGAAAAGACGCGCCTTGGCTGGGTAATTTTGCAGTTGGCGACATAGGATTGCAGCAAGAGCCGTAAATCTATGCACTCGAGATCCTCGCCCACCAGAGCCTCTTCAAGGTTGGCAGCGTCGGCTAGATTTTGCACGATGAGTCCGATGCGATTTAGGCCTCGACGGGCACTTTCGAGGTAGGCGTCGCGCTTTTCCGGTGAAGGCGCTTCTTTAAGGTTTTCTAGGGAGGTTGAGAGCGTATTGAGCGGATTATTGATCTCGTGACGAAGGGTTCTTGGCATATTCTCGAGAAATTGATTGTGCTGATGTAGTCGGGTCAACATGTTCGAGATGTTTCTGGCGAGATCCCCGAGTTCATCACCCGACTCAATCTCAGCGTTTAATTGACTGGCGGTAAGCCGACCTCTTGCATCAATTACGCTACTGGCTTCGAGGCCGAGCCGGCGAATCCTTCGAGCGAGCCTAGCGGAAAACATGAGGATAATGCCGGCAAATAAAATGACGGACATGATCGAAAAGTTGACGATGCGCTTCAGTGCATCCCGCCTGAGATTAAGAATCCGATCGGTATTTTGTTTCAAGACGACCGCGCCAAGGATGGCATCATTAGCAATGATAGGATGCGCCGCAACGATAACTTCGCCTTCTATGTCGGATGTAAAATGCGCGACAGTCGCGGCGCCGGCCAGTGCCCCTTGGATGGTGTTGTCCTCGCCCTCAAGGTTTCGTCGGGTCAGCGTTTGTTCGACTAGGGTGTAAAGCGGGCCTAGTAACCAGTCGGTCAACGATGTCAGACTGTAGTCATCGGCAGTCCTGTCTGATGATGCTTGTCTAGCATTGGAGCGATAACTGCCTACTTCAGCCCGGACGCGCCTGCGGCTATCGACAACCTGTATGTTGGCTCCTGAGTAGCCCAGTCCCTCGATGATCCTAAGCACTTCTGGTGTCTTAAGGAGCACGAGGCCAAAAGCTTCTCGTCCGGCAGAGGGTAGCGTGCCAGTGATTGATTCAATGGCTCGGGATCGCTGGCTGTCAACATCAACCACCGCCAAGCCAAAGTTCCGAGTGGGTCCAAGTAGGGTCAGTGGAATCCGAAATTCCACGGCATAGCCTGTGGCGGTCTCGAATAAAACGCCAGGCACGCGGTTTTCAGCCTCACCATCTATGGCATATCGCCAACTGTCGCCGACTGGGTAAGCAGTTGTTAAACCCTCCTCGGTCGCAGTAATGACCAGCTTTTTGATCTGGCCGCTGGGGTCGGTGTAGGTTAATCGCAGGTGATCAGAAAGATCTAATCGTAGAATGTTTTTGTCTCGATAAACGATAGCATCATCAAGCACTTGAACCAGTGCATAGACTTGGCCCTTGTGTTCGCCCAATACGAGATAGAATTGGTTTGGCGCGTTGGCGGCAGGACCCTCAAGCGAGGCTTGGCCGAAGCCAACATTAAAATCGAGCACATCCTCCCAATCAGAGTCTTTACCATCGATTCTGATAGGTTTCTCTAAGGGGTGGGCGTAGAGCTTCTCGTAACCATCTGGGCTGATGGGTAGTTCGTCAAACAGATCGGCCCGCCCGTTGAGCAATGTTGATATGCCCTCAGCAGTCAGTAGCTGGGCGCTTGCCTGGCTATCGACCAATATTTCTTCCATCTCGCTCAAATAGAGATAGCTAAACCAAGGGATGACGACCAGGATAAAGCTGGTAAGGATGAATAGCTTGGTGCCAAGCCTTGGACCTTGATAGGCGAGACCAGCCATGAATTACTGTGAGGACCACCGATATCCGAAGCCGTATTCACTTTTGATGCATTTGAAGTCGGGATCAATGGCTTCAAACTTTTTTCGGATGTTGCGCATGTGCGTATTGATGGTGTTGTTGGTGACCAGTGACTGCATGGTCGCATTCATAAGTGTATCGTAAGAAACCGCATGGCCAGGGACTCTTACCAGTTTTGCAAGCATTCTGAATTCGGTTCCGGAAAGATTAATCGGTTGATCCTTCCAAGAAACGAGCAAAGCTTCCTGGTCGATCGACATGTCGCCAACGAGTTTCGCGTCAGAGACACCCTGCTGGGCTTGGTTTCTTGCTTCGTGAATTCGGAGTAAGGAGCTTATCTTTTCTGAGAGATAGTCAAGGGAAATAGGCTTTGGAAGATAATCCCAAGCTCCCAGCCTGAGACCACTGATCTTATCGATTTCCGCGATTCGTTCGGTGAGAAAGATAACAGGTAAGCTAGGTGCTCTACCCAAAAGGTCTCGACAGAGTTCAAAGCCGGCATCGACTTCGTCGCCAAGAATGATGTCGAGTATCACCAGATCCGGCAGCGCAATATCAAAGCCGCGCAAAGCATCGTCGCGACTGGCAAATCCGCGAACGGTATAGCCTTTTTTGCTGATCGCATCAATGTAGTTGGTTCTTTGATCTTCATCGTCTTCTACGATGACAATACTTTTCGCCATAGTTTTGACCCTCACGTTACGCAAACATTAGGTTAAAGCATTATGAATGTAAAAACGATGACAGATCTCAATCTACCTCTGCTTTATTGACTTGTAACTGTCTGATTCACAAAGCCTCGGCGCATTGCGTTTATCAGAACTTTTGACGTCAAATAACGTCAATTGGGCACGGCACGGGCA
>JADHNJ010000077.1 GCA_016779565.1 Pseudomonadales bacterium | reverse complement strand
TCTATGCCGTGCTCGATAGCAGTCTTGGCGTTGACTGGACAAATAAGCACATCAATCTCTTGGAATGTTTTCAGCATAGCGCTTTTAAACCCATCCCAAACGGCCAGTGTTTGACTAAGCTCGGCAGCTGAAAAACCCGGTTTCGGTTGTGCGAGATTGCGCGCTATCGCGAGTGAGGGGGTTTGGGTGTTACAGCGTTCGAGGAGGTCTAATACTGTCTCGTGATCATCAGCACCGAGCACCCTAGAGAAGATCAGCGGTGTCATTTCGATACCACCGGGCAGGTGTGATGTCACCTTAAACCCGTCGTCGGCTAAGCGATGGATCACCGACTCAATAGCGGCTTGGATATCCGCAGATGGATCTGATAGCCCATTGGTCAAATGGAAACCAATGCGCAAGTCTAAGGGTGCTATGGCGGGTTGAATTGCTTGGCCTGGCACCGCATTGGGATCAACCCAGTCTGGGCCTGCAATGATGTTTAGCAGAAAAGCGAGGTCGGATACGCGTAATGCCATAGGACCCGGCTGCGTCAAGGGTGCCCAGAGGCCCTCGGCGGGTAAGGCATTACCGGTCGAAGGAACCCGCCCAGAGGTCGGCTTAATACCTGAAATGCCGCTAAAGTGCGCGGGTAATCGAATGCTACCCCCTGTATCTGTGCCAATATCAAACGGAATTGCCCTAGCCGCGATTAGGGCTGCGGCGCCACCTGAACTCCCCCCGGGGGTGCGGTTCAGGTCATAGGGGTTGTTGGTTCGTCCAAATAGATTGTTGTCGGTTTGGAACGAGAGCGTAAATTCAGGAGTATTGGTTTTGCCCACTAAAATAGCGCCGGCATCGCGTAACCGGGCAACGCAAGTTGCATCCCGAGCAGGTCGAAATTTTGCTCTGCCCTCGCTGCCCCAAGTGGATACAAAGTCAAAGGTATCGAGGCTATCTTTCAAAGTCATGGGTACGCCATGCAGAGGCCCAATCGTCTCGCCTGCAGCCAATGCGGCGTCGGCTTGTGCTGCGTACTTTAAAGAAAGTTCAGGGTTGGTGTTCACCACGGCATTGAGCTGAGGGTTAACGGCCGAGATTCTCCCTAGCGCTGCCTCGGTCAAGGCGGTGGCGGTTGTTTCTCGGCTTTTGATCGCTGCTGCGATGTCTTCGATGGAGCGATCAAGTATGTTCGTCATTGTTGGCTCCCTGCGGGTTTTTCGAGGGTGAAGGTAGAATTTTAAGACGCATGGCTCATCGGACCTTGGGATTGAATCAAGCCTAGGCCTTATGGATTAGAAGATAGAAGTCTTGTTCGTCAATGGTTAAAGCCAGGCTTTCCGCTCCCGGTTCTTGATGGATCGTTAAATCATTTCCGAGCGTTTCTCGCAACACATAGTCCCTGTGTGTCTGAAGAGCGGTCATCAGCCCTTTAGAACCCGATGCGTCAATGTGGATTCGATCGGTGACGTTAAACCCCAGGTCTTTACGTTGTTTTTGAATGCGGCTGACCATCTCCCGGGCAAGTCCCTCAGCGATTAACGCTTCATCTAAAGTAGTATCGAGATCGATCGAAATAAACCGATTAGAAACGGCGTTGGTACCCGATCTTGCCTCTCGAAAAATTAAGATGTCCTCGACTGAGAACGATTCATCTTCAAGGGTTAAGGTCCCTTGTGTTTGCAACCTTAGAAGGTCTTCGCCAGTTAGGGCGTCAATCAATTGTTTGAAGTGTTTAAAGCGAGCGCCCAATCGTTTACCCAACACCGGAGAATTTGGGCGGGCAAACAAATCGATGTAATCCGATTCGTTGGTCTCATAAGCAGCGGTCTTAACGTTTAACTCTGCCAGAACGTAGGATTCAAGTTTACTGATCTCAGCGAGAAGCGAGGGATCTTGATGCAGGATCGTGATGCACTTTGCTGGGTACTTTGTTTTGACTTTATCTTGATTGCGTTTTTGTCGACCCAGTAAAACAACGTGTTGCATACGCGTTACGGCAGTCTCAAGCAGTGGGTTAATAAGTGTGTCGTCAGATTCTGGATAGGCGCACAGATGCACCGAACTAGCGGCACCAGAATGCTTCGGCAAGGCTTGATAAAGGGTTTCTGACAGGAAGGGCGCAAAAGGCGCCATGCAAAGCGTGAATTCATAGACTGCAGTATGTAGGGTCGCAAAGGCATGGGTTTTGTCATCGGTCAGGCCCTCGTGCCAGAAACGACTGCGGTTCAGGCGAATGTACCAATTGGTCAAGTCTTCGATAAAATCAAATAGCGCTGGCACAACATTGAAAAGTCGATAAGCCTCCATTTCATTTTGGATATTGTCTTTTAGCGTCTGTAACCTAGACAGAAGCCATTGATCCATGATGTTGGGGCTAAGCGCAGGGTGCAATTCGGGCTCCCAGGCATCGATCTCCGTATAGGTCTTTAGGAAGCGGTAGGCATTAAGCCAAGGCAAGAGCGCCCTGCGGGTCATCTCTTTAACCCCCGCATCCTTAAATCGTTGCTCCTCTGCCTTGACTAACCCTGAATTAATCAAATACAGACGCAGCGCGTCGGCGCCATAGTCCTCCATTAAATCATCGGGTGGCGTGTAGTTTCGGAGCCGTTTCGACATCTTTTTGCCGTCTTCTGCCATGACGATGCCGTTAACGACAACGTTCTTAAACGGATTAGTTTCAAACAAGGCATAGCCGAGGACGATCAGCGTGTAAAACCATCCTCGAGTTTGATCAAGGCCTTCGGCGATGAATTCAGCTGGAAAACCCTGCTTAAAGAGTGCTTCATTTTCAAAGGGGTAGTGCAGTTGAGCGTAGGGCATCGCGCCTGACTCAAACCAGCAATCTAAAACCTCGTCAATGCGTCGATAGATGCCTGGTTCACCGGGAATAGTAAAGGTGAGCTGGTCTACGAATTCGCGATGTAGATCCTCCACCAAAACACCGGTTAAGGTTTTGAGTTCTTCAATTGAACCAACGCAATGGGTTGAACCCGTTGTGTCATTGATCCATATGGGTAAAGGTGTGCCCCAGTAGCGATTCCGTGAAATCGCCCAATCCATCGCCCCCTCTAGCCAATTGCCCATTCGGCCATCCCGAATGTGCTCAGGAACCCAGCGAATGTTCTGATTCGCTTTGACCAGGTCCGCTTTAAAATCCTCGACTCGAACATACCAAGAATCGATGGTCCGATAAATAATCGGGGTGTCTGATCGTGGGCAAAATGGATAACTGTGCTGAATGACCTCCTGCAGGTAAAGGGCGCCTGAGGTCTTCAAGTGGCGAATAATGGCCTTGTCTGCATCCTTTACATGCTGTCCAGCAAAATCGGTTACCTCGCTGGTGAAGCAGCCAGCCATATCGATAGGGCAAACGCTTGCGGTAATTCCAGCGGCTTTGAGGACTCTAAAATCATCCTCTCCAAAAGCAGGCGCCTGGTGAACAACGCCGGTACCACTGTCGGTGGAGACATAATCGTCCGCAACAATTTGAAATGCGCCCTCAGCAGAAGCTTCAGAAAAATAGGGGAAAATCGGCTCGTAATGCTTGCCAAGCAGCGCACTACCTTTGAACGAATCGACAACTGTCAGTGTTTTAGGTCCCTGATAAGCTTCAACCCGCGCACTAGCCATGATGATGTGTTGGCCGCTGGTCTCATCTAAAACTTTACTGTAGTCGATGGTCTCGCCCACACATAGGGCAAGATTGGATGGCAGCGTCCAGGGGGTGGTTGTCCATGCGGCAACAAAAGTGTCCTCGTCTTTAAGCTTAAAGAGCACGGTAACCGCTGGGTCCTGAGTTTCTTGGTAGTTGCTGCCAGCTTCAAAATTAGATAAGACCGTACCTAGCGCCGTGGAAAAGGGCACCACTTTTTCGCCTCGATAGATCAGGCCCTTTTCCCAGAGTTGTTTGACGACCCACCAAACAGACTCCATATACCAGGGTTCCATGGTTTTGTAGTCGTTGTCGAAATCCACCCACCGACCAATGCGGGTAATCGTTTTTCGCCATTCGCTGGTATAGCGTTGAATGATGCCTCGACATGCATCGTTGTAGCCTTTAATCCCCAATTGCTCGACCGCTTCAGCGGAAGATAATCCCAAAGACTTATCAATTTCATGCTCAATGGGTAAGCCATGGCAGTCCCAGCCAAAGCGTCGTTGAACATAACGGCCCTTCATAGTGAAGTAGCGTGGTACCGCGTCTTTTAAAATAGAACCGACAAGATGCCCATGATGGGGTAGCCCGGTAGCAAAGGGCGGACCATCATAAAAAATATAAGGCGGGTTGTTTTTTGTTTGCGCCAGGCTCTTTTGGAAAACATTTGATTTTTGCCAAAAATCTAGGACCGCATGCTCAGCAGCCACAAAAGAGAATGTGTCCACATCGGGATTGATAGGACGATCATTGCTCATGTTTGGTTCCCCTGCTGGGCTTGCTGATGGGATGAATCTTCAGGTGACAGCACTTTAACAATTAGTGACTGTCTGACGGGGCCCAATGATAGCGTCTCTCTGGGTAACGTCAATATAAGGCTAGTCCCGATGATTTTGCACACCGGTAACACTACCTCGAAGATTAATTTTTTCGAGCACCGCTGAGACCAGCTTTTCGATCTTAAACTCAAAGTACCAGTGTGGGGTATCCCAGTGGGTGATTGCCGTTGTGCCAACGACTTTAAATTCCCAGCCCTCAGCTTTGGACCGATCATAAAGCGCTTGTAGGCGCTCCCAAGCCGGGTTGGAAAAAACTGGATGCACACAGGCAACGGTAATGTTTTTTGCGCCTTGCTCTTTGAGTGATTCTATCGCGGCAACGACTGACCCGGCCGTATCGATAATGTCGTCAACCAAAAGCACATTTTTCTGATCAACGTCACCGATTAAGGTGGATCGAAATACGGTGTTCGGCTGAGAGTAATCTCGCTCCTTCGATAACGCCGCAAGATCCGCTGACAACTCTTCGGCATAAATTCGCGCATTTTCAAGATAGCCGACGTCCGGTGAGACCACGACGTCTCCGGTGAGCCCCTGATGCTTAAGCCAGGGCACGAACTGCTTGGTCAAAAAAATGTTTTCAAGATGGGTTTGGCTCGGGTTGAACATGCCAGCGATCGAGTCATTGTGAATTTCGACTGTAACCACTCGGTCAGCGCCAGCACTTTGCAGCATTCGTGCAAAAAGACTGGCGCTAATTCCCTCGCGGATCCTACCTTTGCGTTTATCTTGCCTTGCACCTGGATAGTAAGGCGTGACCGCGGTGATATATTGCGCATCAGCCAATGCGGCGGCTTCAACGGCGTGCAATAGCATAATAAAACGGTCGTAGATCGAGCGGTCATCTTGTTTGCCTACCATGGTTTGGAAGATATAAAGGTCATGCCCGCGAACATTGGCTTCAATTTCTAATTTGCCCTCACCGCAGGCAAACCAAATTTCCTTAACGGGTAGCAACGGCATATCTAAATGTTCGGCGACGCCCTCTGCAAAGGTTCGACCAGATTCGCAGGTCATTAAGGCAATGGGTGCCCTTGGATTTCGAGTAAGTTGAAAAGACTCAGTCATGATTGGCTACCATTCGTTGAAGTACCTGTAAAAGAAGTTTGTGCTCGGCGGGCAGAACTTTAGCTGCCAGTGCCTCTGGGCTTTTAAGGCCTTGGGGAATTTCGAGGTTGACCTGCTCGATGATGGCCCCTTGATCGTAATCTTTGTTCACGAAATGCACTGTGGCGCCGGTGCGCGTTTCTCCGGCTGCCAGTACCGCTCGGTGTACATGAAGTCCATACATGCCGGGTCCACCGAAGGCCGGCAGTAAAGAGGGGTGTATATTTAAAATTCGGTTTTCGAAGCTGGCAAGGGTTACCGGTCCGATTTTCTTTAAGTAGCCAGCGGTGATGACCCAATCGGTCTGATAGGATTTGAGCAATGTCGCGAGCTGCTCATCGGCAGCTTTTTCTCGCTCCGGGGTCGCGTTGCTTGAAGCGGAAGCGATGTAGCTGACTGGAATGTTTCGTTGCTTGGCCTCTTGCAGGGCGCCACTCGTCAAGCGGTTCGAGATTACCACCGCCACCTCTGCGTTGAGACGCCCGCTTGCGCAAGCCGCTACAATATTCGCAACATGCGAGCCGCGCCCTGAAGCAAGTAAGGCGAGCCTTGCCTTAGGTCTTGAGTCTGGCGGACTCATGGCGGGTTGAAGGCGCCTGCAAATTGTTCTCGCAATACATTTTTCTGAACTTTCCCCATGCTGTTCTTAGGAAGCTGCTCAACAAAGCAAACTTTTTTAGGCACTTTAAAGTTTGCCGCATGGGCTCGCATATAGTCGGTAACCGTTTTCGTATCTAGTGTGCAGTCAGGCGCGACGGCGAGAACTGCGCAAACCGCTTCGCCAAAATCCGGATGATCGAGGCCAATGACAGCGCTTTCGATCACCATCTCCATTTTATCGAGTAGGAGCTCAAGCTCCTTAGGGTAAATATTCAGACCACCGCTGATAATAAGATCCTTACTACGACCTACGATACTGATATAACCGTCGCTATCCATGCTTGCGATATCACCGGTCATAAAATACCCGTTATCGGTAAACGATTCTCGGGTCTTTTCAGGATTCTCCCAGTAACCTTGAAAAACATTAGCCCCTTTCACCAGAAGGTCTCCTGGCGTGTTCGGAGGAAGCGCTTTACCTTGTTCGTCAACGATCAGACATTCCACGCCGGGCAGTGGCTGACCAACGGTACCAGGGCGCCTTTCGCCTAACAGTGGGTTTGACGTGTTCATGCCGGTCTCGCTCATACCGTAACGTTCAAGAATCGTGGTGTCGGTGGCTTGCTCCCATTGTGTAAATGTAGCCGAGAGGAGAGGTGCTGAGCCTGAGATGAACAGTCGCATCCGCGCACAATCTTGGTGATCGATGCCGTCTTGCAACAAGCGGGTGTAGTAAGTTGGTACACCCATGAACACGGT
>JADHNJ010000076.1 GCA_016779565.1 Pseudomonadales bacterium | reverse complement strand
TCCGCGATCTAAAGGACATCCTTGCGCTTAAGGGCTGCGATATTGGTGGCTGGGAGACAACAGAGGCGAAAAAAGACGGCGGCAAATAAATCACTGCCTTTCGCACGATGTGACAGACCAAAACTGCCATCGATTCCTGTTTAAAAAAGGAACAGCCGCCCAGCTCGGTGCGCCTAACTATATCTACTTCGCCCATAGGCGCTGGTCGCTTGGCGATGTATACCACCCGACAAAAGATCGTCTTTAAGAGAAGCTAATTGAGAGAAACTAAGTGAAAGAAACTAAGTGAGAGAAGCTAACTGTGTTGAAGGCATCTTCGGGCACGTTAGTAACTTTATCTCGTTTGTGACAACTTATAGACCAAAAGCATCCGCCAACGCCGCGGTAACGCCTTGCGCTAGACGCTGACTCACCCGCGCCTCGGGAAAAAACCCCTCCGCGGCATGATAGACGCCAGGCCAAACAGCAAGTGTACAGGCGACTCCCGCAGCATTTAATCGCATCGCGTAAGCAACGTCTTCATCAAAAAATAAGTCCTCTGTACCTACACAAATATAGCTTTTGGGTAGACCTTCCAAAGACTTAGCTCGCGAAGCCGCCGCATAGGGCGAGGCGTTAGCACCCGGGATTCCATCTAAATACATCTCCCAGGCGGCAAATGAGGTATCTCGCTTCCAGACGGGATGATTTTCGATCGTGCCTGAAGCGGTTGCGTGTAAATTATCGATCATCGGATAGAGCAATAACTGTAACTTTAACGGCGGGCCACCAGCATCTCGAGATTTCAAGGCGAGCCCAGCTGCTAAACCTGCACCAGCGCTGGCACCCCCAATGGCCAACTGCTCAGTATCGATCCCCAACGCTGCAGCTGCTGTTGGCAACCATTTTAGTACTTGCCAACAGTCCTCTAGCCCGGCAGGAAACGGATACTCCGGCGCTAGCCGATAGTCCACCGATACCACGGTGATGTCGAGATCCCGTGCAAAACGCTTGGCCCTGACATCTTCAGCCCGACCCAAAATATAACCTCCGCCGTGAATCCAAAGAAGACAGGGCTGATTCGGCCGGTTGCTTTTACGATAAATCATAACCCGAGTTTTAAGCGACGGTGATTCAACCCATTGCTCTGCTTCTAAAACGGGCACATCAATAACCGGGACCAATCCCTCTTCAAGCAGCGCTCTAATCTTCTCGATGTTATCCCGGCGAATATCCAGTGCGTTGTGTTCCGTTTTACCGTCTTTGAGCTCTGGATCTATGCGATCTAAATCAAGCTTCACCTTGGCCTCCTCGATTTACCTGTATCGGGCGCTGGGCCCATCGATTCATTGTTTTTTGGATCTGCCGCGATTACCGGCTGGTCATCAACGAGTGATTGTCTATCAAGCCTACCAAACCCATCGCCTTGTGTTAGCGCTTGCGGGTTGGAAACTGCAACACTTTCGCAGCCAGCTGCTTTAGACCTCGCTTGGGCGCTGCCAAAGCACGCAATGACTGACTCATTTTGGGTAACAGTTCATCAAACAACTGCCAATCCTGTACTTGGCTATCCGCAACCATGGCAGCTAATTCAGCACCGGCCTCTCCTTGAAGATTTGCTTTACAAAAAGCGCGACCCAAGTCATTGCAATGTTCTGCGCAGAGCTCTCCGTCCAGCACAGTCGTCAAGAATTCAGCACCTTTCAGGTCTTGCATTTTTAAACGCGCTACCGCTGAACCGTGTCTAGCAACAAGCACATTGTCGAGCAGATCTCGGCTGGCCAGGAACGCAACGATAACCCCAAGGAGCTGAGTGTTGTCCTGCTCTCTTCCAAATTGAACCGTTGCGTAAACCTCAGACATCATTACCCTCTTCTACCACGGCCCTTCCTCAACGCTGCTAATCCTTAGCACGCCTTCGTGCTGGGGGCTATTTTGCGGACGCTATAAGCCTTCAGTTAATTTACGCATGCCAGCACCCAGACTCATAAGCTGCTGGCGCAAGATAAATCGATCCCAACCGATACAAAAGTGCTTCACCCCAAGATCGATGTAACGTTTCGCTTGCTCAACACTCCCAAGCTCAATTCTTGGCGCAATACCGTATGCTAGCGATTTTTCAATAACCTGCGCCTCAAAGGGGCGAATGGCGGCGCTGTGCTGAAGGCTTGGCGTACCTTTTGAGAAACTAAAATCTGCGGGTCCCCATTGGGTCATATCTACTTTCAGCGCCTTAGCTACAGTGAGGATCTCATCGAGCGCATCAAAAGCCACAGATTTCTCAATCATGATGCAAAACACTGTCGCAGATAGATCTTCTAAATAAGCCTCAGTATCGTAACTGCTGAGCGCCGGTCGTCGCAGCTTAACGCCCATGTGACCGCCAGTTCCAGGCTGGTCCGGTCTAATAATTTGATGGGCATTGACTACATCTTCCGGAGTTCTGATATCGGTAAAGAGTACTGCTTTAAAACCGGCCCCGAGCGCACCCTGGGCCACAAATGCCTGGGAAGCTTGGTCAGGTTTAATCATTAGAGGCAGCCCTCCAGCTTGGGCTGCTCGCGCCATGTGATACAGCAGCGGCAGATCAAAGGCAGCATATTCAGCGGTGAATTCGCCGTAGTCGAATAACTGGGTATCGCCAATTAACTCAGGAATATCTGGGTCATTAAACATAAAATGGGTGCCCAAGGTGGGGCGCCCTTCCTCCAGAGCTGACCGAAATGTATTGCTTTGAATCATAGTGATTTAGGCCTTAATTCCTCTCACCGCACCCACCGGTGGCGCTGGCGAGCCAAGCAGAAGTTTCGTCAGTTTGTTCCGACCCCAACATGAACTTGCTAGGCAACGCCTGCATCTAGCGTATTCGACGTCCATCTGAGGCTCGACTATCTTGTTCAGAGCCGCGGGACATGCCACTGCGAATCATCTCGACAAACCCTTCACGTTCACACCGGTCCATTTGACACCGTACGTCCCAAGTAAGGCCGTCGACCCAAACATAACGAGCAACACCCTGTCTTTGACCACGTTCAAACCTACCCTCGTACCGATCGCCGTTATTTTGCGAACCTCTACCTCCATACACCATAACACCCTGGCCGTGGGGCAGGCCCATAGCGATCTCTCCCGTGTAACGGTCACCATTGCTAAAGACCATGGTGCCCCTACCATGGGGTTGATGATTGACAAGCGGGCCCTGAAACACAGTGCCCTTACCATCTCGCCATTCCGCAAAACCATTCAAACGGTCTCGTACCCAAAACCCAGCATAAGCGCTGCCATCGCTTGTGTAATAGGTGCCGCGCCCGGTACGAGCGCCCTGATCAAAATGACCTTCGAAACGATCACCATTGGCGTAAAACATCTGACCCCGACCATTCGGTTGGCCGTCAACGATTTTTCCCTCAAAGGCTCTGCCATCGCCGAGCTCCACTCGGCCTCGACAATTCGAATCGCTAAAGGGATCACAAGGTTCGATCAGGGCCTCTGAAGCCTCATCCACCATAGCGTCACCCCTTTCCGCCGAGAACACAAAACTGCTCCACGGCGCCAGCATCACACAAGCCACCGCCATACCAACCTTTTGCCGCCACAGAGACCGACAAGACAGGTCAAAAGCACCAACGTTTAGCCTATTTCTCATGAAATTTGTCCTCTTACATTGTCTTGAAAGCCGTTATCAAGCTTTTCAACCCTACCCTTGCTGGACGCTGGGCTTAATGGATTAACCCCTAAAGGCCTACCTTAGCTCGCATCCCGCCTGTCATAAAAGGCCAAAGTAGGCCTTGAGTGGCATTGCGAGGGCCATCGGTCTAACTTAGGATTATGATGGCGCAGGCATTGAAACCTTATCAACCCTGCCTTTGCCTTACCAACGCGTGTTACCAGCACACAGAGCATTGTCAGTCCATGAGCAAGATCATTCCTATTTTACGCAGTTTTGACGAGACCCTTGCAGCGGCGTTTTACATCGATTTCTTGGGGGCTCAGGAGACGTTTCGGCACCGTTTCGACAAGGACGCCCCGCTCTATCTGGGCATCGTCTTACAGGGCGCAGAAATTCATCTTTCCGAGCACCACGGCGATGCAACACCTGGCAGCTCAATACGTATAAATATCAATAGTTTACTTAGCTTTTATCAATCCATATCTGCAAAAAAATACCGTTATGCGCGACCGGCGATTGTCGACCAACCCTGGGGCCAGGACCTACCCATTACCGACCCTTTTGGCAATCGGCTTATTTTCTCAGAACAATCTTAATGCTTGTGCCGCGTAGCACTAAAAATGCTTTCCCCGGAGCGACCAACGCCTAAAGACAAGACCTGATTGCAACGATAGGCTTACCGCTCGCCGGATGAGACGCAGTTTTTAGCTAACGAGCTAAACTTTCGCACCGCATTGTATTTTAGTTATCGGTTACAAACACAAAGTCTAAAGCTGCAAGGCTTAATAAGTATCACGCTCAGGAGGTCTCAACCCCTATCGATGTGATCCAAAAACTTAGCCAATGCCTCGTTGGTCTCCTGGGGCTGCTCTTGTTGTACCCAGTGCCCTGCCCCAGCTAATAACGTTGCTCCGAAGAAGTGATCACTATGCGCTCCAGCTTGTTCATAAAGATCAACACCGGGTAGAAAATTTCGTACCGGATCGCGACTACCTCCAACAAAAACAAGAGGTTGCTGCATACGAGCGCCTTTTATTTCTGGTAAAGCCTGCGCATCGAATACTTGCGCTCGATAGCGATTGATTGGGCCAATAAACCCCGAGGTTTCAAAAGCGTCAATGTAGACTTGTAAATCCTCGTCGGTCATCCATGCAGGGAAAGGCGACGGATCTTGCAAATCCACCAGCAGTCCAGCGTCTTTCGGCTTAGGCTTTAGCCATTCATTGAGGGGCGCCTCACCTGATAAGGCATAGTAGATCTTGCGCAAAGCAAGCCTAATATCGATCGACAACTCTGCTTCCACTTTGCCAGGAGTCTGAAAATAGCTTTGGTAGAAGAAGCGATCGGGGTAAAGCGCCTCCCAAAGATCCAGGCTAGAAGCCTCTGATGGCGTCATAAAGGGTACCGATAGGCCCGCAACCGCTCGAATTCGATCAGGGAACCTCAAGGCTGCAGTATAAACTTGTGGCGCGCCCCAATCGTGACCAAAAAGCACAATAGCATCATCGGACAGGGCCTCGGCAACCGCGCGGATATCATCGCTCAACGCTTCGAGGCTATAGTCTTCAATCGCAACCGGATGCGCGCTACCACCATAACCCCTTACATTCATCGCGGCCACTCGATAGCCTCGATCCGCGAAATAATGCATTTGATGGCGCCAGGAATACCACAGCTCTGGCCAACCATGAACACATAGGATCACTGGTCCCGACCCTAATGCTTTAACCTCAATTGGCCCTTTCGCGCCTGATACCCAGAGCGTTTCCATAAACCCTGCACCTCGGTAATGATACTTGTCAGCGCCCTCGGCCTCATCGACACCCAAAAAAGATTAGCGCGCAGACCTGAGCATAATGGTAAGGCCAGCGGCCTGTCGACCCTCCAGCCCTGGGGGCTTGAAAGTAGGTTACTGAAAGACTGATGCAGCAAACTTCGGTTCCTGTCTGAGCTCGACTTGAAACCCGACAACCCTCGACATTGAAATTACGCTATCTTGTGATTGCGTTATCTTGCTAGCTCGCGGTCGCGCGAACTAACTATTCCTCTGACTAGCTGCCTGACGATCTCGCTACCAAACTATCACGCCGAATTTCTCGTAAGATATACAAAAGGGAGGATTTGCACATGCTACGTTATCTGCTTTTAATGACTATGGTATTGAGTGCGGACGCTGCGATGGCCATTGAAAAACCCAGTTACGATGTAGTTTGGGAAAGCGAGGCTTTCGAAATTCGTCGCTATGCACCGGCGATACTCGCTCAGACCGCGGTCCAAGGCTCGTTCAAGCAGGTTGGCAACGACGCTTTTCGTAAGCTTGGTGGCTATATTTTTGGTCAAAATGTCACCGAAGAAAAAATTGCCATGACCGCACCCGTGACTCAGACCCAGCGCGAAAACGGGGAATATTTGGTTAGCTTTTATATGCCCTCAGAGCATTCTTTGGACACGCTTCCCGACCCCAAGGACCAAGCCGTCAAAATGATTGAAATGCCTGAGACCTACTTCGCAGCGCGAAAATACCGCGGTGGATGGAGTGAGGTGAAGTATAACCGGCACGTTGACACCTTGAGCGAAGCACTGAAAGCGCTCAGTGAATGGCAGGTCATCGGGGAACCCGTTTGGGCCCGGTATAACCCTCCAATGATGCCAAGCTTTTTGAGAACCAACGAAGTGTTGATTCCAGTTAAGCCGAATCTACCGTGAGTGACACCTTTGCCGAAACGGTTCGTCAGGACATCGTTGAGCCCCTTGAGGCCCTTTGCGAACGCCTAAGTGATGAGGGCTGCTTTGCTGAGTTCGCCTGGTTCTCTAATGTCCTGCTAATGCTGTCAACCCCTGAAGATGAATCATCGGTGTTGGCGGCGGTGATCGAATTGTCCAACTGCGCTTTTTTGGGGTTTGTGTTCAGCTATGAGGCTGCTCAGCAGATCGACAGTTTGCTCGAGCGAGCCATTACCTTGTCGCATACTATGAGCGCGCCTAGTGCGCCCAACTTGCCAGGCGGCGCGCACTAGTTTCATAGATTGCTTAGCCACGGCACCTGTCAGCCTTTGACCTCAGCCATGGCGGGGCAAAGCCCCTTGTCCTCAAAGAAGTGTCACCTTCAAACCTTAGACCGTTGACGAGCGTGGGCTACGTTCTACTTTTTGATGCATCTCGCTGATGCCGCGCGCCGACCGACGCCACCCACCAATTTTGGCACTGACGTAGACCGCTTCCGCGCCTGCCACGGCGAAGATCGCGAAACTGCTTTATACAATCCAGATCGGTGAGACGTCTGATACGTTGGGGCGGTAACAACTGAGCATTAAGCAAAAAGCGTCAAGCGATCGCTCATAGGCCTAGGTACTCAGCGCTCATCGTCGCGGCGCTGCATCCCCATTGATAAGTCCGGCCACGCGATCAACAAA
>JADHNJ010000029.1 GCA_016779565.1 Pseudomonadales bacterium | reverse complement strand
GTGCTGCTGGCGCGATGGAACGTATTAGCCAGTTGCTGGTGCAAAAACCTGAAGTTGTTAACCCCATCGACGCCAAGGTGCTTGTGAGCCAGGGGCCGGGTAGAATCGAGCTTGAAAACGTGAGTTTTAGTTACCCATCGCGACCGGATACCCTAGCCCTTGATAAGCTGAACCTATCGATCAAGCCTGGAGAGCAAGTTGCGCTTGTTGGTGCATCTGGTGCGGGAAAATCAACTTTATTGCAATTGCTGTTGCGAATGTTTGATGTTTCTAGCGGCAGTATTGCGATAGATGGCCACGATGTTAGGACACTGGATCTGGCGAGCTTGCGGGGGCGCATTGGTATCGTGCCTCAAGAGTCGGTGATTTTCGGGATTAGTGCTTTCGAGAACATCCGGTTTGGCTCGCCAAACGCAACCCGAGCCGAGGTTATGCGGGCTGCCGAGATCGCCCATGCGGATGCATTTTTGCAACGCCTGCCAGAGGGTTACGACACCGATTTAGGCGAGAAGGGCGCGCGGTTATCCGGTGGCCAAAAGCAGCGCATTGCTATTGCCAGAGCAGTATTAAAGGACCCTGCGATATTACTACTGGATGAAGCAACGAGTGCCTTAGATTCAGAAAGTGAGCGTCTTGTGCAATCAGCTTTGGATGCGTTACGGCGAGAACGGACCACTTTGGTGATTGCCCATCGTTTGGCAACGGTCTTGAATGCGGACCGGATTATTGTTCTGGACGCTGGCAAGGTCATTGCTGAGGGTAATCACCAATGGTTGATGGCTAATGAGCCGTTGTACCAAGACATGGTGAACCTCCAATTTAATCAGCCCGAGGCGCTCAGCCCAAAAATAAGCTTAGCCTGATTCAGGAGCATTGTGATGTCAGAAATTGAAGCAACGGTTAGCGAAACGCCAATGCGAGATTATCAAAGTGCTTTAATTGCGCTGCAGGAACAACTCGCAAAAGACAACAACGACGTTGCGGCGCTTGAGAAAATCGGCGGTATCTACCTCAAAGTTGGTCAGATAGATCAAGCCATTGGGCATTTCAAAGATTGCATAAAAAGAGCGGGTTCGCTGCCAAAGTATTATCTAAACCTAGGTCATGCGTATAAAGCGCAGGGTCAGTTCGATGAGGCCATTTCGGCCTATCAAAGGGTGGCAGAAAGCCCGATTGAAAAAGTTGCGGTAACCGGGCTGTTTAGCCTTGCCAATCTAAAGCGTTATGAATTTAACGCTGCTGAAATTCGTGCTCTGAGCGCGTTATCAACGAGTGCCGAACTCGGACTGGGACATCAATGCTTGGCGTCATTTGCGCTGGGTACCCACCAAGAAGCATCTGGAGACATTGAGCAAGCCTATACAAGTTTCGAGGCGGCAAACGCGGGTATTGGTCAAATTCGCCCATTCCAAGGCCAGCAATATCAAGCCTTGATCAAAACGATGATCGATTTCATACATACCGCCGATTGGACACCATCTGAGTCAAGCTTTGAGCCCATTTTTATCGTTGGCATGCCTCGTACAGGATCGACATTGATCGAACAAATCTTGAGTGCCCATTCCAAGGTTGAGGCCACAGACGAGCTGATGTTGATGTCTGATATCGCGATCAGCTTGGAGCACGCGGGTGGCTATGCGACGCGCCTAAGGCGTTTGCAGGCAGATAAAGTTTCAGAATTAGTGGCGCGTTATTTGCGCTTAAGTGAAATATTTAGACCTGAGCAAAAAATTCAATTCATCGATAAAAACCCAAACAACTTTTTGCATATTGGGCTGATCAAACGGTTGTTCCCGAGCGCGAAAATTATAAATGTGATTCGGGATCCTCTGGACAATGCGTTATCGGTATACAAGCAATTTTTTGCTGAGGGGCACGAGTACAGTTATTCGATCCCTGGTATTATTTTTTATTGGCAGGGTTATTTGACCTTGATGAAGCACTGGGATGCGGTGTTTCCAGGACAAATTTATCACCTAGATTACGAAGCGCTAGTCAAAACGCCAGAGCCACAAATTCGCCAATTGTTAGCCTATTGTGGGTTGGCCGCCGAGCCTTTGTGCTTTACCCCACATTTATCCGAGCGCCCGGTGCTCACCCCTAGCGCGGCGCAAGTACGAAACCCAATATCAGCGAAATCACTGGGTAGCGGTCTGCAATATAAACAGCAGGTTTTGGCACATTTGCCCCAGATCGCGGCGATAAAGCATCAGGCCAACGCTTGGTTCCTTGGGGCTTAAGAGCCCGTTTAGGTCGCCTAAGCACTGAAAGTGAGCGTTAGCTCGAAACATGATAGTTAGGAGAAAGTGAGTGCAGGTAAGCTGGCGACGAACCAAAATCGTGGCGACAGTCGGTCCGAGTAGCCAGGGTCCGGACATCATTCGAGGAATGATTCGGGCAGGCGTCAATGTGTTTCGATTAAACTTCTCTCATGGTACTGCCGAAAACCACAGAGCCAATGCTGCTGTAATACGGCAAATGAGCGCAGAGCTTGGAACGCCGGTTGGCGTACTGTGTGACCTCCAAGGACCTAAAATTAGGATTGGTCGATTTGAAAATGATGCCACTCCTCAACTGGCGACTGGTGGGAGCTTTTCACTATCAGCAGATTGCGATCCAAATTTAGGTACAGAATCGGGCGTCTATCTTGATGCCGAGGTGCTCGATGACCTCGCAGAGGGCGACCGACTGTTGCTTGATGATGGGCGAATTGAGTTGTTGGTTGAAACCCTCACGACCTCAACAGCTAACTGCCGGGTGGTTCAAGGCGGCATTCTAGGGAGCCATAAGGGCGTTAATAAGTTTGGTGGTGGGTTGTCAGCGCCAGCGCTAACAGAGAAAGATTTTATAGATTTAGCCACAGCAGCGAGCCTTAGGACTGATTTTTTAGCGGTCTCATTTGTGAAAACGGCAGGGGATGTCGAACTCGCTAGGTCGTCGTTAGAGGCAGCAGGCAGCCAAGCGAGAATTATTGCAAAGATGGAACGTGCCGAGGCGATTGCTGAGCCGATTTGCTCAGAAATTATTGCAGCGGCCGATGGCATCATGGTCGCACGGGGTGATTTAGGCGTAGAGATTGGCGATGAAAATCTCATTGCGGTGCAAAAAGATCTTATTAGCCGCGCCATTTCAGCAAATAAATTGACGATTACGGCGACTCAAATGATGGAGTCCATGATTGAGGCGTCAACACCGACCCGAGCAGAGGTTTTTGATGTGGCAAATGCGGTACTCGACGGCACAGATGCAGTGATGCTGTCAGCAGAAACGGCTATTGGCGCTTATCCGGTAGCCACAGTCAAAGCGATGGCCAGGGTCATCCAAGGCGCCGAACGGCATCCTACCCTTGAGCGTACTCAACAGCCCTTGGCCGTGGGTTTTTCCGATATCGATCAGGCGGTGGCCCTCTCTGCGATGTATGCCGCTAATCACTTGCATGGCATCAAGGCCGTGATTTGTTTAACGGAGACCGGCACAACCCCTCGCTGGATGTCGCGTATTCAGTCTTCGCTGCCGATATTTGCCTTGGCAGAGAAAGTTGGCACCAGTGAGGTAACAGCTTTGTACAGAGGGGTTGTCCCGGTTTATTTTCAAGCATCGGCTATTAAGCCTGAAATGATTAATCATTTAGCGGTGCAGACGGTTTGCGATATGGCTGGATTGCGGAAAGGTGATTTGGTAATTATGACCAAAGGCGATTTCATTAATGTGCATGGGGGCACGAATACGCTCAAAATTCTGCGGGTAGGAGATAAAATACAGTAGCGATTGCACTTTAAGGTCCAGAATTCGGGCACCTGCTCGAGACATACCCCCTAGGAAGTGCTTAACTGTTCGCGCAGTGATGAATAATACGAGCACTCGGAGGATGCATGCAAAACGAGCAATGGTTAATCAACGGTAATCCCAAAGGTCGCCCGCTAGAACAGGATGATTTCCTCAAGCAAGTGGTATCTCTGGACGAGCTCTCGTCCGGCGAAGTGCGAGTCAGGGTCGAATTATTGAGTTTCGACCCCTCTCAAAAAGGACAAATGGAGAATATAGGATACGCGGCTGCCACCGAAGTCGGTCAGGTGATGCGGGCAACAGGTATTGGTGAAGTCATCGAGTCTAAGGTGTCGAGCATAGCGGTAGGTACTAAAGTCATGGGTAGTTTGGGATGGCAGCGATACGCGACGCTACCGGGCACGCAAGTGGAGCCTCTATCCAATGCTGCGCCATGGTCGGCCTACTTAGGGCCATTGGGTGGCACTGGATTGACTGCTTATTTTGGACTACTGCGCGTGGGTCAACCGACACCCGGTGACACAGTTTTAGTTTCCGGGGCAGCAGGCGCCACCGGATCGATTGTCGGGCAACTGGCGCGGCTTGCGGGTTGTCGAGTGGTCGGTATCGCAGGCGGGCCGGACAAGTGTGCTTGGTTAGTCAACGAACTCGGGTTTGATGCAGCGATTGACTATAAAAATGATCGCGTCAAAGCCATGATTCGTGAAACCTGTCCGAGTGGGGTGAACGTTTATTTCGATAATGTTGGTGGCTCGATTTTAAACGATGCCTTGGCTTGCATTGCTCTTAATGCGCGGGTGGTGATTTGTGGCGGGATTTCCCGATATCAGGAGGCGGTATTACCACCAGGTCCAGCCAATTACTTTAATTTGGTATTTCAAAGAGCCTCAATGTTAGGGTTCTTGGTGACAGATTACGCTGCTGACTTTCCAGCGGCTCGTGATCGGTTGGCCAAGTGGTTGGCGTCGGGTGATCTGCTCTACAAAGAAGATATTCAAGAAGGCTTCGAGCAAATCCCGGCCACTTTGCAGCGGGTCTTCAATGGGGCAAACTTCGGCAAACAATTGTTACGGCTAGAAAGCCCTGATTAACCAAGCCAAGCGCTGAAGCGCTTGGCTTTGGCAGGGATCCAAATGCGAGATAAATCTCGTCTAAGGTGATCGTGGTGTCTCCTACAGCGCCTCTGTTGCCCCCAATTTGCCTAAACTTGTAATCAGCACGTATTGCGAATCTGCTTTTTCGAGCATCTGAGCAAGATATTGCCGAAGGTCCGATTGGTCGGTCGCCTCTATGGCGGTTGCCAGCTGTCGGCGCCGATCAAACTTGGTGTATCCATCATCAAGGTCGGTCCAATAACGCCAAGCGCGCTCACCTAAGTTTTTATCTTTTTCTAGAAGCTGGGCAATCAAGCCTTGCTGGTTCTCTGCGTACTCATCCTCGGTCATATTGGCTAATCGCTCGGTTTGCGCCGTTAAGAATTCCAGCGTCTTTTCATGGAGCGCTGCAGCGGGTGCTGACGGGGACTGGATGATAAACCTAAGCCCGCTGTGTTGCTCAAATGTCATGGCCGACGCGTTCACGACATAACCCAATTGCTGATCAGTCCGTAGTGATGAAAAATACTGCGGCCCGATGATGTGCCCGAGCAGCTGACTTTTGGCCGTCTGCGCTAGGGTGTCATCGTCATTTTGTAGATAGAAAACCATCGATGCGTCATTGTGATCAATCGGCAGTATTTCCTCTATGGGCGAGTTTGCGATGGTGATCACAGGCCGCTGAGGTTCAAAGGTTGCCGTCTTTAACGTCTTTTGAAGTTCTCTTTTAACCGCGTCTGCCACCGATCTCGTAACATTGCCGACCAAAATTGCCTCTACATTGATCTGTTTAAAATAGGCATCTCTCCAGGCGCCCAAGTTATCGACAGTGACTTCGTCAAGCGCTGCAAGCTGAACGTCGGCGGGCCATGCAGAAGAGACCAAGGTATCTTGCAAGTGCCCCAAAGCTTGCTGATAGGGGCGATCCTTTAAAGAATTTTCGATATTTTGCGTTAGCTCAGTCTTAATCACTTTGAAGCGCTCGGGATTAATCTCAAGACTGGTTAACCGACTCAAGACCATCTGCAGAAGCGTGAGTTGCTTGTCGTGATAACCGCCCAAGCTAACCCGAAAGCCGGCTGGCGGCGCTGCGATACCATATGAAACGCCAGCCAACATCGCGGGGTAGGCGAGAGCGGTGAGATCGTCCTCTACTAGGTTGCGATATAGCATGCCGCGCACACGATCCTCAGCCGAGATCAGGCCGCCGGTACTGCGCAGGCTTAAGTGCATCATCGCCCTGGGCACGCCAAATTCGGTATCCGTTGCCAAATAAAGATTAATACCGTCCTCGGATTGCAAAAGGGTTGGTTGTGTTGTCTCGGTGCTAACAAGCTCTAGATCTTCTGGTAAAAAAGGATTTGGCGCAGGCAATGCTAAAGGTTTGCCATCAGCTTCGCCCCGGGTGACGCCCGGAGTCAGCTCGTAGGCAACATCGAACCAGGGTTCAACTGTATCGCCTTTAATATCGGGTCCGGCGACCGTCACTAAGACATTATCCTCAGTTAAGTAGCTAAGATAGGTTGCGATGACTTTTGGATCAAAATCTTCGAGCAGATACGGCGCAACAAGCAAATCTTCTGCAGGGTACTTCATAAGATTTGGGGCAAGACTTTGTACCGTAGCAATTGACGGTATTTGCTCACGAAACCGAAATCCGAGCTCAGCAACCGTTGCGGCCTCGTCATAAAGATAGGCCTTTGGCTCGCTGGCCTGTAGCAGCTCTATAAAATCAAATACCAAATCGGTAATGGCGTCGATCTGCTCGTAACCCGCCTCGGTCAGTCCGATATCAATACCAAAATAGGCATTGGCTTGATCGATATTTTGGCTACCGGCACCGAGCGAGGTAATCCAGCCATTGCGAGTCAGCAGCTGATGCAAACTGCCTTCTCCCTCATGACCAATGAGCGAGCCAATGTAACCAGTTGGTTTTGATTTATAAAGCGGCTCAATCGTTGGAATCGGGAACGAAAATGAAACACTTCGGTCAGTCTTTAAGGTTTGATGTTTCAAGGTTGCCGGTAGTTGCTCAGCGGTTTGTAGCGGTGTTGTAAGGTTAAGAGGCTTTAGGTTGCGATTAGGCACCTGCTCAAATAACGCCGCTACCCAAGGCTCAAGATTATCAAGGGGTTCGTTGTGCAATATCACTGCGCCCATTTGATTGGCCGAATAATTCCGCTCGAAGAAATCCACCAAAGCGTCGTAGACGTCACCATCGAGTGAATCCAGGGTACCAATATTGAATTTTGATAGTGGGTGCTCTGGGTTGATCGCAACTTTTTGCACCATGAACCCCCGCCAGCCATCGTCCTTGATTTGCATTTTATATTCGGAATGCACCGCGTTTTTTTCGCGCTCCACGTAAGCTTTGTCTAGCAGTGGGGCAATGAAAAATTGCGCAAAACGATCAAGCGCCTCTGGAAAAAACTCAGGTTGCACATCGAAGAAGTAGTTGGTGTGATCTGTCGAGGTATAGGCATTAGAGTTCCCGCCGTGCTTTTGGACGAAGGAGAAGTAGCCATCTGGTTCGGGGTACTTCTCGGTGCCGATAAAAAGCATATGCTCAAGAAAGTGCGCAAGTCCCGGACGATCGTCAGGGTCGTGAAAATTACCCCTAAAGGCTACTAAGGCGGCTGCAGATTTATCAGCTTGGGCATCAGAGATGAGCAGCACACGCATGCCGTTTTCAAGGGTTAAATGTCGATAGTCTCGTACATCATTCGGACTTTTAAGGACCTCATCGGTGGGTTTGATCGGAGTGTCGGTTTCAGTGCTGCACCCGGTTATGAAAAAGGCTGTTAAAAGCATGAAGCGCGCGATAAAGGTTCTTGAGCGAGTGTTAATCATGTGAAGGGGTTGTCCTCAAAATAAAGTTGCGGTTATCGCCGATGTCGATGCCGCAGCGGTCGGGTGCATCGGTTTAGTTTGCTCGGGCGCCAAGGCGTGCGCCGACGTCAAGAGCATTCTACCGTAGTTTTAAATCATCGATAGCAGCAATTTGCTGACGGGATAGCAACGCATCATTGTCAAGACAAGCGCGAAGTTCGGTTCGGTTTTTAACGCCTAAAACAACCGTATCCACCTCTGGGATTGATCGGGCATAACGATGGGCGATGACCGCGGGATCTTCATGCCAACGGTCACACAAGGCTCGAAAAGGCGCCGCCCGACGATAATCGATTTGTTCAGGATGATCTTCCGGAAGCGTCCGATCAAAAGCGGCGCACAGAGCGCCAGCTTGAACGGCTCTAATGCCCATGATGCCAATCCCTTGGGATTGAGCGATTTGCATCAAGGCTCTGGGCCTTGCAGGTTCTGGATAGCGCTTAAGACTACCGGGGCTATCAAGTAGGTTACTGATGAGCTGGACAGCCGCAGGCGGTGTATCACTCTGCATGACGTGTTCGATTGCATTGGGATGGCCTGTGCCTGTGATACCCCAAGCATTAATGAGCCCCTGACTTTTTAAACGTTCAAAGGCGGGTCTCACGGCGTTATCAAAGGCCTCAAGGGTCACAGACCACTTATTTTGGGTCTCTGCGAGTTCACCTTCGAAAACGTAATCATCTTCAATGATTTGAGAGTGCAAAAAAAACAAATCGATTTTCGATAGCCGAAGCGCTTCGAGGCTTCTTGTAATTGATCGTTCAAGCTTGTCTAGGGTAGCTTCTGGCGTATCAGTTCCTAATAAACACTTTGAGGTCACTGAGACACCTTCAGGCAAGTGACCGTTAAAGGCTTCGCCGACCACAGCTTCAGCCTCTCCGCGGCCATACATAGGCGCCAAATCGAGGAGGGTAACGCCTCGGTTAATAGCTTCTTGAACGGTTAGAACCGCTTCCTCCCGGTCAGTCGCTCCCCAGACCTGGCCAATACCGCCGCCGCCCAAGGTGTAGCCGCTGACGGGCCAAAGTTTGCCAAGTTGTTTCATGTTAGTCCCCGGTCTATTCCCTCGATAAGTTGGCGCTGGTCTGAGTGAGTGCGGCTATAATCAGCTACAACAATGAGCTAGAAAAACTGCCAGGGCAATATAGCAGTCTCAGGACAGAAGCTCCAAAAGCGATTGGGATTTATAGCCGGTTAGCGCTCGTCTAAAACACGTCTTACAGCCTTGTGCTCTGCCTCGTTAAAGGAGAACCGGGTCAGCAGTATTGCACCAATAAGATAGCAGCCGCACGGCATGAGCGCTAAAAGCCAGCGAATGGTATCTTGGGTTTCTGCTGATTGGGTGGTATTGGGTTCAAAGCCAGAGAACTGCAGCGCAAGACCAATGACAAATGCGGTGACCGAACTGGCGATTTTGCGCACTAAATTCCAAACCGCAAGATAAGCTCCTTCCTTGCGTTCTTCGGTAATAAATTCGTCATAGTCAACGATGTCTGCTTGGATCGATGGTGGTAACACGGCACCAGCGCCGCCACCGACACCTGCGAAAAAGCAACAAAGATAAACATACAGATCGTCGCCAGCGCCAGCAAAAAAGAGGCTGCCAAAGGATAAGGCAGAGATGAGGGTGCCGATAATCCAAAGATTACGTTTGCCGATGATTTTAGAGCCCTTAATCCAAAGCGGAGCAAACAAGAATTGGGGCAGCTGGTAAACGATAAGTATGATGACCAGCGAATCCATTTGGACCACGTACTCGGCGGCATAAGCGGCCAGCATCCCGAGTGTTGCGCCGCCGAAGGTTTCGATTCCATAAACGATGAGGAGCAATCGAGAGTGAGGATTGCGAAAAACGTCCATAAACGTTTGGAACGGATTTTTAAAGGCGCGACCTTGATAATGCGTCCGTTCGGGCAGTCTGAACGTCGTCCATAAAACGAGTGCGCTAATGCAGACAGCTGCAAAAACGGATAATTCAAAAGCAAACTGACGTTTATCGGCCGCATCTTGCATGAACTGCAGCGACAAGAGGCCGGCCGCAACGCCAAAAATACCAATCATATGACTAAAGCCATAGAGGCGTGTTCGCTCGTGGTAGTCGGTCGTCAACTCGATCGATAATGCCCCATGGGGCACAAAAAAAGCCGTTTGTGCGGTTTCATATAAAAGCAGACAGATCGTCATCCATACGATTAGCATGGTCCCAGATAACAGGGTGGGTGGTGACCAAATTCCAACGAGGGATAGCGCCATAGGAAAGGCCGCGCAAAATAACCAAACCCGTCTTCGACCAATCAGAGACTTGGTACGATCGGACAGAAAACCAATCACCGGATCGGTTACCCCGTCCCAAAGTCTGGCAGCAGCAAGAATTGTCCCCACCACAGCGGGTGCAATCAGCAACACGTCAGTGGCGAATTTCATGAAGTAAACGGTAAACAGCGTACCCATGATGCCAAAAGCAATGCGAGGCGCCGCGTAGGCAACGATGACCCCTGTTGGCAGCCGATCGTAGTCTGGGGATCGCGCAGCTAAAAAGCGAAGGTTAAGCATATGGATATCGCCCTAGGCGCAGATCAAGTTTGCAATGTTGGTTTTCACCATAGCAGGTCGATGGTCAGAGGATCAATTTGAGCGCTCGTCCTAGAGTTGACTTAAGCGCTTATGACGAGCAATGAGCTTGGGCTATGACTTTTTGGGGAATCAGTAAGGCTGACCGGAAGCTGTCTTGGGCCGGTAACCCGCGCTTCTAAGCGCTTAGACACGGCGCATGAAAAACCTTGCGAAGGAAATTCTTACGGCCGTCTTGATGCGATCGGGATGAATCTTGTGTCGGCTGCACGACGTAATAACGCAGAGCAAAAAGGGGTGTTAGGTGAAAACGTTTTTTCGATGGATAAATCCTTTAGTCATAGGGCTGTTGCGAAGTAGAGTGCACGGACTGCTCAGCTTTCAGCTCATGGTGCTCGACATCACCGGACGGCGAACCGGCAAGCAGTATTCGTTGCCCGTGAGTTTTGCAGCAGATGGCAAGGAATTGGTGTGTCTGACACTTGCCTCCAACATTTGGTGGAAGAATTTCATTGATCGCCCCAAGCTTACGATCTGGTACCGTGGCCGCCAACACAGTGCAGAGGCGTCGGTGGAGAGCCAAGATGTTGAGCGCATCGAAAAGGAAATAAAGCAACTAATCGAGCACAATTTTGCTGACGCCTTCTTTGCGGGAATCAGGCTTAATCTAAAGCTAGAACCAAACCCTAAGGACCTTGCTCGGGCGGCAACTCGACACGTTGTCTTAAGGGTGCGGCCTTTGGATGGCTCCGTCTGAAAGGCCCGAGAGGCTAGTGCCTGTTAACGGATGTCTGACCAAATCGGCAAGAAGTCAGCAAAATCTAGCGTCTTAACCTCAGAGACATCATTAAAATGCATCACGGCTCGGTCAGCACATCGGTACGGCGGCCAATCGGGATCCTTGCCTTGAATAAATTCGCACCAGACATGATGCATGTTTTCTGCAAGGGCAAAAGGCAACGGGCCCGGTCCAGTAAAAGCACTGACGCCAGGGGCCTCTAAGACATTAAATGTAAAAGGAATCTCAAGCGCGTGAGTTGCTTTGAGATTCCCAGCCCGTGACTCCCAATTAAACTGGTAGAGATAGGTTTTGCTGCCTGTCTGCTCACGCAGTTCAGCTAACCGGATGGCAGGTACTTTAAACCCGTGATCTGTCGACAGTTGTACCGCGAGTTCGGTAGCGCTGAAATCTGGAAGCCTAGCCTGATAAGCATCGAATAGTTGCTCACTGCCATAAAGTAGGGCATCGGAGCGCGCCTTGGTTTCGCTGACCTCAGTCATGATAAACAGTGATGCCTCATCTTTGTTAGTGCCGGTTAAGACCGGGATCGTGGCCCCGTAACCCGCTTTGATGGCGCTCAGAAGCGGCTGGGGTAACACCGGATTGTTGCCTTCGACGGGATAGAAAGCTTGCACACCAGGAGAGTGCCCTTCCTCATGATATCGGCTCGTTACGCGGTTTTGTGCCTCGAGTAATTCTTGTACGGGACAGTTAACGAGGTCGGCGACACTCTGACTTTGAGTCTCTTCTAGCAAGAGGGTTGCGACACGTCTTCCATGTTCCTCTGAGAGCGTATGATGTGCTGCGCCGCTTTGGGGTATAGCTCGGTGAAACAAGCCAGCTGCCCGAGGTGACCCAAGCAGACTGGTGACCGAAAATCCGCCGGCGGATTCGCCAGCGATGGTGACTCGATTAGGATCACCGCCAAATTGGTGAATATGCTGCCTAACCCACTCGAGTGCGGTGATTTGATCCATAAGCCCATTAACGCCTGAAGTCTCATAGTCAGGAGCAAAAGATGAAAGATCCGTGAACCCTAGCGCGCCCAATCGATAATTGATGGTGACAACGACGATATCGCCACGTTTGGCAAAACTTTCGCCGTTGTACCAGGGGATAGCGCCTTGACCGGATCGGTAACCGCCGCCATGAATCCAAACCAAAACTGGGCGACCAGTGCCTTCAAGTCCTGGCGTCTGAACGTTCAATGTCAAACAGTCCTCATCCCAGCGAACAGGCACGCGATCGGTCATACCGCCTGAGGGGATTTGCGGGGCTGCTGGGCCAAATCGAGTGGTATCTAAAATATCGGACCAAGGTGTCACCGCTTGCGCTGTCTTAAAGCGAAGAGCGCCAATCGGAGGTGCGGCGTAGGGTATGCCAGCAAATAAAAGTAGGTCATCTTTTAGGCGACCAAGAATGGGTCCATCAGAAAGTTCTACGATGGGTTCATAGTCAGAGCGGGTCATAGAATTGATCTCAGTCAAGGTAGTGGAAGAAAGTGCTTGCAGAGGCTGATCTCAGTCTGCACATCAGCGTTCAGTCTTTTATGCTTTGGATCTTCCCATTTAGTGCGGGATGGGTCAAAGCGGCTTTCAGTAGATAACTTCGTGCGACGAAAAAAATAGATGAGGACATTGATTTGCACACGGGTCTACGTTTAGATAGAGGCTAAGGTTTGGTGAGGCTTACAAGGAGCGCGTTAGGAGCCAATCACCGCAGAAATCAACGACCAGTCGCCGCAGAAAGATGCCAAGAACGGTGGGTTTTTGAAATGGCGAGCGCTTAGGTTAAGGCAAGCCCTGCTTGAATGAGGGCGGCATTAATTGAAAGCAAGATATGGTAGAGCAAGGCAAGGAAAGGAAGGAAAGGAAAGGAAAGGAAGATAGGTAAGGTAGGTAAAAGGAATCAAACTAAGCACTAGCAGCAGACTGAGATAATGACCGAAGGGCTAAAGCCTTCAGCAGGCCAATATGAATACGCTAAGGGCCAAGAACAGGGAAGAAATAACGCAAGAAGGCAAACCCGATGTCAGGTCAAAAAGAACTAGACTGGGAAGAATGCCAGAGGCAAAAAATCCGCGGCGTAACCGCGTTAACCGACAGTAGATAAGACAAGAGGGAAACTATGAGATTTGAGTCGCCAACTACGACAAAAGCTGCGGTCTCGCTGCTTGCAGCAGAAAAGGGGGTCTCTCACGTATTAGCGGGAGGTACTGATCTTTTGGTCCGGATGAAAATGGGCGCCATTGAACCGGATTTAGTGGTTGATGTTAAGCGCATAGACACCATGGCAGCATTAACCGTTGCAGCCAGCGGTGTGCACATTGGCGGCGCAGTACCAGCGGCCGAACTAGGGGAATCTGAAAAGTTACGAACCCTCTGGCCAGGGGTTGTTGAGGCGGCCAATTTAATCGGTTCGGATCAAATTCAAGGTCGCTGTACGGTCGTGGGAAACCTCTGTAATGCCTCACCTGCTGCAGACAGCGTCCCGGCGTTAATCGCTGCTGGCGCTAAAGCGCTGGTGATTGGGCCCAACGGTAAGCGCAGAGTCAGCGTGGATAAAATTGTGTTGGGTCCGGGTCGCACGAGCTTAGGACATGGGGAGTTTATCGAGGCCATTGTGTTACCTGCGAGAGCGCCAAAATCTGGTGATGCTTACCTGCGATTTACACCTCGAACTGAGATGGATATCGCGGTTGTGAGCGCGGCGGTAAATTTAACGCTGGCTCGAGGTGTGGTTAAAACAGCAAAAGTTGTTTTAGGCGCAGTTGCCCCAACGGCGATCAGTGTGCCGGCCGCCGCAAGAGCTCTGATCGGGACTAAGTTAGATGATGCAGCGCTAGAAAAGATGGCAAAAGCCTGTCGAGCTGCCTGTAACCCGATTGATGATAAACGAGGTACCGTCGAGTACCGCACAAAAGTTGCCGGGGTACTAGGACGCCGTGCCGCTTTACTTGCATTTGAAAGAGCCGGAGGTCGGAAATGAATGGGGTAACAGTTTCAACAACAGTCAATGGTGATGCCGTTCAGTTCGTCTGCCCACCGAGCGAATCATTGTTAGATGTTCTCAGAAATCGGCTGAACTTAACCGGGGTCAAAGAGGGCTGCGGCACCGGCGACTGCGGTGCTTGTTCGATCACTTTAGATGGGCGGTTGGTGTGTGCTTGCTTGGTGCTCGGTGCAGAAGCAGAGGGCCGCGAAGTCGGCACAGTAGAGGGGATGTCGGAAAATGGCGAGTTACACCCTTTGCAAGTGCAGTTTATTGAAAACGCAGCATTGCAGTGTGGTATTTGCACGCCGGGATTTCTTGTTGCAGCGAAAGCGTTATTAGAACGCAATCCGAATCCCACAGAGGAAGAAATCCGATATGGTCTAGCCGGGAATCTGTGTCGATGCACTGGCTATGACAAAATTGTCAGAGCTGTTCAGGCGGCGGCTAAGATTATGCGCAAAGGGCGCAAGTCGTAGATTAGGGATTGGGTTGCCGGAGCCGCCAGATGCAGTCAATGCAAAGGCCATCCACCGGAGAAAACCTTAAGCAGTTAATGATGAGATGTGGTTTTAAGCGTTAGCCACAAATAGCAAACAGATGTCAGAGGTCACAGGAAGGAAGCACACTATGCCTTACGAAACAGCGTACACAAATCAGGGTTTTAACCTTGTGGGTAGCCGGGTTAATCGCCCAGATGGAATCGACAAAGTGACAGGACGAGCCAAATATGGCGCTGATGTAAATGCCGCCGGGCAGTTGGTTGCCAAAGTTTTACGATCGCCTCATGCCCATGCATTGATCAAGAAAATCGACACCAGCAAAGCGGCAAAGTTACCGGGTGTTAAAGCCATTGTGACCGGGGATGATTTTCCTGATCACACCGGTGGTAATCGAAGCATGATGGATATCTTAGAGAACTGCATGGCAAGGGGTCGTGCGCTGTACGATGGTCATGCGGTTGCCGCCGTTGCCGCGATCGATGGCGAAACTGCCGACAAAGCCCTAAAATTGATCAAAGTGACTTACAAAAAGCTGCCTCATGTCACCGATGTGGATGCGGCGATGGCAGAAGGCGCGCCGATTATTCACGACTGGGTTCGCACCGCGGGTGTCCAGCCGGCGCCAACGACTGCTTCTAACGTCGCGCAACGCAGCGAGTTCGGTCATGGCGATGTTGAGGCGGGCTTCGCTCAGGCCGATATCGTTGTTGAAAAGACCTTCAAAACCGAGCAAACCCATCAAGGTTATATCGAACCCCATGCCTGTTTGGCGCAGTTAGGGCCCGATGGTAGCGGTGAGCTCTGGGTGACTACCCAGGGACATTTCACGTTCAGAAATGTGTGCTCCACGCTTTTAGGGTTGGATGTTGCAAAATTGAAAGTGACCTCCTCCGAAATCGGTGGAGGTTTTGGCGGTAAAACGCACGTTTGGACAGAGCCGGTAGCGCTGCAGTTATCGCGTAAGGCGAACCGACCGGTGAAGCTTGTGATGACCCGTGATGAGGTGTTCAGAGCTTCAGGGCCAACATCGTCGACCTCGATCGATGTCAAAATTGGTGCTAAGAAAAACGGACGTATCACCGCAGCAACGGCGGAACTACGCTATCAAAGCGGCGCCTTCCCAGGCATGTGGGCCATGTTTGGCGCGATGACATCGTTCGCCTGCTACGATTTAAAAAATGTAAAATCGGTCGGTTACGATGTTTTGGTGAACCGGCCTAAAGTTGCAGCCTATCGGGCGCCATCAGCGCCGATGGCCGCCTTTGGGGTCGAAAGTGTCATGGATATGCTTGCCGCTGAGCTGGGCATGGATGCGGTCGAATTTAGGATCAAGAACGCTGCTAAAAAGGGCACCAAAGCATCTTACGGGCCAATCTATGGGCCAATCGGTATAGGTCCCACCCTGCAAGCCGTTAAAGATCATCCCCATATGAAGCGCCGGCTGGGTAAGAACCAAGGCCGAGGTATGGCTTGTGGATTCTGGTTTAACTTCGGTGGGCAAACCTGTACGGACTTGAACATTGGTGTGGATGGGTCGGTCAATTTGACCGTTGGGACGGTAGACGTGGGCGGATCAAGAGCGTCGCTCGCCCTAATCGCCGCTGAAGAATTGGGTATCGACTACGACCAGGTTCGGGTGACAATTGGTGACACCAATTCCTTGGGACACAATGACACCACCGAGGGTAGCCGTGGCACATTTTCCTCCGGCATGGCAACGATCTTCGCTGCTAGAAATGCAATTGAAGTCTTGAAGCAACGAGCCGCTGCAACTTGGGATATCCCCGTTGACCAAGTGGTTTGGGAAGCGGGTGAAGCTCGAGCCAAGGGTAAGCAAAATAGTAATCTGCCGCCCCTGACCTTGAAAGAAATCGCGGCTAAATCTCCTCGTACTGGCGGGCCTATAGCGGGTCATAACGAAGTGGTCGCAGATGGTGCGGGCGTTTCTTTTGCCAGTCATTTGGTTGACGTTGAGGTGGATCCAGAGACGGGTTCTACCCGAGTGCTGCGGTATACAGTCATTCAGGACGCCGGTAAAGCGATCCATCCAGATTACGTGGAAGGTCAGTTTCAGGGTGGCGCGGCCCAAGGTATTGGATGGGCGTTAAACGAAGAGTATATCTATGGCGACGATGGTTGCTTGCAGAACCCAGGATTCTTAGATTATCGAATTCCTGTGTGCTCAGATTTGCCGTTTATCGACACCCAAATCCTTGAAATTCCGAATCCGAATCACCCGTACGGTGTTCGCGGCGTTGGCGAAACATCGATCGTGCCGCCTCTGGCTGCCATAGGTAATGCGGTATCAAATGCCGTGGGCGTTCGGATGAATCATGTGCCGATGTCACCGCCGAGAATCCTTAAAGCGATCGAGGATGCCGCAGGGTAGATAAACGATGGAGGTACAGCTCTCCGGATTTTTAAGTAGTGCTGCAGGTGGCGTGCAATCCGTGGAGCTGACCGGAGAGACGGTTGGTGAATTACTGACGAGTCTTGAGCTTCGCTATCCCAGCTTACGAGATGCAATTGAGCAGGGAGTTGCGGTAGCGGTCAATGGTGAGATTTACCGTGACCGTCGCGATCAACCTATCCCTCCTGGTGCTGAGGTGTTTTTGTTACCGAGATTGGCAGGCGGCTGAGCTTTACGCGTTAGGTGTTAGGCGCTAAGCGAACATCAAAGGCAATAATCCGTCGTTTACCTTCAGCGCGGATTGGATGAACGTAGTGCATGTAATAGGGTGGAAACAGCACCACCGTACTGTCTTTTGGACGGTAATTTCTGGTTGCATCTTGTTGCCCCAAACTCACGCTCACAGGATTTGGATTAATAAATTCCAAGGTACCCTCAGGATGGGGCGACGTGGGTATGCTGACGTAGTAGATCCCAGACATTAACGTATATTCTTTCGGATGCAGATGCGGCGCTTGCCAGTCACCTGGTCCTAGGGATACTGCCCAGCTGTGGATCTCAATAGGGGTAAAAAAAGGATCAACCTTTAGCACTTGATCAAGATAGTGCTCAATCGCGGGCAAGACAATCTCTGCCTTTAGTTGTTGCATCGAAGGGTCGGGCAGATGTAACACATTCAGGCTCGGCATTGTTTGATAGCCGCCTTGGGTGGTGTTTTCCGCTAGCGGTGCCTGATTTTTATGGTCAGGTTCAAGCTCTCTGGTGAGTGTGTCGATGAATTCAGAGATGTCACGATTTAAAGCATCTGTCCCACTGTATTGTAGGGTCATAACCGGTGTTGGGAAATGTTGCTCAAGGGTCTGTTCGTCGCATTTGATCACGAAAACACCTCCTGTAATGCCTGCGCGTCCAATCGCGCTTAAATTACGGTTTCGACCCACCCCACAGCAAAAGTAAAAAAGTGCTTTGTTGCAGCATGATAGCAGAAATCAAAAAGCAGATCTGAGTGTAGAAGCAATGATGATAACGCTTGGACTACGCCCTAGACAGCGCTTATGAGGGTGGCCTAGAGTATTGGTTTGATTGGGAGAATTGCTATGAGCGAAGCCTTAGAATTTTGGCCACCGGCACCTGAATTACAACGGCGCAAAATTGCCTTGGAGTTTGAGGGGGATCGCTATGAGGGTGATTTAGTCGCGCCGCCTGAGAACCTCGGGCCTAGGCCTTTGGTGTTGGTTATCCATAATTACCAAGGACTCAAACAATTCGATCGTGATGTCGCTGAATACCTAGCTCGACTAGGCTATGTCGGACTCGCCATCGATATGTATGGCGGACGGGTTCCTCAAGGTGAGAGAGAATTCCCAAAAGATCCGAGCTTGATAGAGGGTTTTCAGAAAAAATGCTTTGATGCCATGGTCTGGCTCGATCATGATCATCGCTTATTTAGAGCTTTGCTCGGGGCTTGGATTGAAGCCGGGCAGGCTGATTCAGCGAGTGACCAAGCGATATCACCTGCAGCCATTGGCTATTGTTTTGGCGGCATGGCAGTACTCGAAGGCGTGCGCGGCGGTTTAGATCTAAGCGCGGTGGTGTCTTTTCACGGGTTGCTGCAGACGGGTGAAGACCCTAGCCCAGCGAGATTTGGTGCCACTCGGCCAAAGGTTAAAACTGCGCCTAATAATTATAATCAGAATACGATTGTCCTTATTGAAAACGGCGCTGAGGACCATCTTGTATCTCAAACTAATAAGGATCGGTTTTTTGCTGAAATGGACGAAGCCGGGGTAGATTGGAGCTTTGTAGACCATGCTCGAACGCCGCACGGTTTTGCGTTGGCGAAGCGGATTGGCCCACCCGGTCACCTGCATGAAGCGGCTGATCGACGATCGACTCAGAATATGCTGAGCTTGTTCCGAGAGGTTTTTCCGTCGGTAAACCAAAACAGCATCGAGTTTAATGCCGCAGGCACCCGCATACCTTAATGTAACGTTTGGTTGATCGAGGCATGGGGACTTTTCCAAGATCAATGAATGTGCGGCGGTCATCTGCCTAGGCGCTCTGGGTGGCGCACGCCACTTACGTCGGTCCGCCCGAGGGGAAACCGAATAATGGGAATTGCGATGACAAGGAAAGTATATGATCTCAGATATTTCGGCGTATAACGATTTTGTTGCCGAGCATCGATGGGCGGTGTTGACGCACTTGAAGCGAGATGGCGCCCCTGCATCCTCGGTTGTCGCTTACGCAGTTGATGGCGATACACTCGTGGTTTCCACGCCGGGTTATACGATCAAACGTCGGGCTTTGAATCGAGATCCAAGAGCAAATCTGTGCATCATTAGTAATCAAGAGCCTTTTAATTTTGTGTCCCTGGGGTGTCGAGTAACCGTTGAAACCGAGGCCTTAGAAGTCGCTACGTCAAAAGTTTTTGATAACATTGAAGCGGTAGGCTATCCCGCACCCGAAGACCTATCTCAATGGTTGATTGACGGGAAACGGGTGATTTTGCGACTGCAACCCGAGACCATCCACGGCGTGATTCGCTAGCGTATAATCTTGCTGCCAGGCTCGGTTGGCCGAGGTAGCTCCAATGGGCCATGAAGGGTTTTAGGCAGCCCTCGGTGTCTGGAGCCGGTTAGAAAATATTGGGCAGCTTTAACAAATTTTTTAGCGGCCTAGAGCGCGACGGGTTTTCAGTCTTAGAGCGCTTTAATATGAGTGTGCTGTGTGACATCGTAAAGTCTTGAAATAAGCAGGCTCGGTAACGGTCCTCAAGGTGTGGGGATTGCACTTCCTTTTTTTTGGTAAAACGGGTCGTCGGGTGTCAAGATGCGCGCCAGCACCATGAAGGCAAGCTTAGGGGTTTTGGATAACGAGAGGGAGAACCGTGGGAAATACAGATAAAGTGTCGCTGGACTGGAGTAATCTAGACTTTTCTTACGTCGAGACAGACTACCGGTACACCGCTCGTTGGCAGAATGGTAGCTGGAGTGAGGGCGAGCTTATTGAATCTGCGCTCATGCAGGTTCATGAAGGTTCAACGGTTTTGCATTATGCCCAGTCTTGCTTTGAGGGTTTAAAAGCGCAAACCGCACCCAGTGGCGAAGTGCTGCTCTTCAGGCCTGATCTCAATTGCCAGAGAATGGCGCGAACGACCAACCGCCTGCTGATGCCCGAAGTGCCAGAATCACTCTTTATGAACGGCATTTTACAAACGGTGCGCGCCAATGCAGCTTGGGTCCCGCCTTACGGCAGCGGCGCGAGCCTTTACATTCGACCTTTTTTAGTGGGTGTTGGTGAAAATTTAGGATTACGGCCAGCGCCTGAGTTTGAGTTTAGAGTGTTTGTATCGCCCGTTGGTCCTTACTATAAAGGCGGAGGGCTCAATCTTATTGATTTAGCGGTCATTGATTTAGACCGAGCCGCGCCGAAGGGTTTAGGGGCCTATAAAGCTGGTGCTAATTATGCGGGCGGCCTGTTGGCGACTCGTATGGCCAAGGAACTGGGCGCGCAGGAAGCGCTGTACCTGGACCCCGCCGGCCACCGGTTTTTAGAGGAGGCAGGGTCTGCCAATATTGTGCTTAAGATGAAGGATGGTCGAATGGTCACGCCGAAGTCAGAATCCATTTTACCAAGCGTGACCCGGCGGAGTGTGATGACGCTTGCTGAAGACGTTCTAGGCTTGCCTGTTGAAGAGCGGCCAGTGCCCTTCTTGGAGGAAGTTGATGACATCGAAGAGTTTGCCGCTTGTGGAACTGCGGCAGTTATTTCTCCGGTGGGTAAGGTACGAATGAATGATCATTGGTACCGCTTTTACGGGGAAGGGGAATCCATCGGTCCGGTAACCCAACAGTTGTATGACCGACTAACGGCGATTCAAAAGGGCGAGGAAGCGGACCCTTACGGTTGGACGGTTGTCGTTTGATACCCAGGTAAATTCACAAGGGTGTAGGCAATCTGCTCATCGGCAAGAGAATCGCCGAGGGCAGAAGGCTGCGAGTTCAGGCGGGTCAGGTAGCGGGCCTGATCCGATGAACGCGCTTTACCCGAGCGGTGCAACCCCTCTGCGATGGTCGCACCTATCGCCACACGATCAAGCAACTTCAATGCAAACACCGATCGATAAGCGCTAATTCAAACACCTATCGATAAGCACTCAGAAGGTTTAGCAACACGTTTTTAAGAATTTCTGTGGGAACTGATGGAAAATTCGATTAGGACGCTTGGCTACTGATCCCGGCAGGTCTTTGGTCTTAGGTGATTCGGCTGCCTCGATAATTAGGCCGCCTCTCGATTGAATAAGCCTTTGGCGTCGTATTGGTCTTATCGGCACACAGTGATGGCTGGTCGTCTCATTGTTTGACGGCTAGCCTTAATGAGCAGGCCACGCCAGCTTGCCGACCTGAAACCTGCATGAAACGATAAAGCCTGAAGCGCCTATAAGCGTGTTTGGGATGCCTCAAAGGCATTACTGCAAGGTGTTGATATGTTGGGATGCCGGTTAAAAAGATCGGGTGGTTAGGCTGTTGCCTGCTCAGCAAAAACTTGTAAGGCAAAGGAAGCCAACTCCAGCAATTGTGGGAACTAATCATAGATCCCAAAGTCATAGTTCGGTCATTTTCAATAACACTGAGCAGGCAAGACGATGGTGCTGATAAAACAGTTCATCCTGTGGGGCGAGCGCGTTAAGGATCAAATGCAATGGGAGGTGACCGCTTGCAAAGCGTAAATCGCCAGGTCCTATGTTTTAAGTGGGGCACCAAGTACGGTCCTGAATATGTCAATCGCTTGTTTGGCATGGTTGACAGGAATTTGCAGGATGCCTTTACGCTGCATTGTTTTACCGATGATAAAAGTGGCATTCGATCAGAGGTTGTCTGCCACGAACTGCCGGACCTCAATTGCGATCTGCCTACGGGGGTACCCGGCATGTGGCGTAAAGTCGCCATATGGCAGGCCAATTTAGCGGGTATTGAGGGCGTGGCCCTGTATATCGATTTAGATTCTGTAATCGTCGGTGACCTTACGCCCTTTTTTGAATTTGGTGCTGAAACGGATGTGGTGCTGGCACGAAACTGGTTGAAACCGTTATCGAACCTGGGGCAGACAACGTTGTTTCGTTTCAAGGTCGGTGCTCAAACTTACTTATTAGAGAATTTTCAAAAAAACCCTCAAGCCATCGCCGAGCATTACCGATTCGAGCAGCACTATGTCACACGTTCCGTTCGTGGAGGCGTCAAGTTTTGGCCAAATGACTGGGTAAAGCATTATAGAGTGCACTGTTTGCCGGGTTATATAGGGCGTTATTTTCGGCCAGCGAGCTTGCCTAAGTCTGCGCGGGTGATCGCTTTCCCGGGAGAGCCAAATCCTGATGATGCCTTGGTTGGCAAGTGGACGAACGGGACGGAGGTATCAGTACTTGAACATTTACGAAACCTGTTTGTCCCTGAAAAACGCTTGCACAAGAGCTGGCGAGGACACTTCTGTTGTTTTCACAAACCGTGTCCGTTTGTGAAAGAGCACTGGCGAGATTAGTGGGTCGTACTTTGAATGAGCCGAGTTACAGCGCTAGTTCCGGCGGCGATTGCGCCCTCGATCCAGCCGGGCCATATTGGTGACACATCCCCTCCAGCGACCTGGCAGCGAGGGTTTTGAATGTTCCATCTCTGAAGGTCGTCTAGTACGAGCGCTTGTCCTGGTCTAATGGTCATCCAAGCGCCGGCGGCCAGCGGGTCATCCTGCCAGCTATGACTTCGAGCGCTGGCCATGGGCGCGATCGGTAAATCAAGATGCGCCGCCGCTTGATCACCAGAGATTTCATCGGCTGCGATGATACAACCGGCGCTGGCGGTTACATCAAGATAGCTAAGGCTTGTAGGGTCAGTGGCAATGCGTGGGTTAAAAATAGTCTCAGGATCGAACCAGCGTTTTCGGCTTCTGTTGGTGTGTCGGTTGCGACTAGCTTGAGCCAATGCAGGGAACAACCCAGGGAATTGACATTGGTGTAGGGTATTAAATGGAACGGTGATAATGACTGCGTCTGCGCTGATGCGTTCGTCGGTGTGAGTAATAATCTCAAAGCCCGCAACAGCCTCATGTACAGCAACCACTCGGGTCTCAAAACGTATTTGGGGCATCAATGGTTTTGCGAGAGACAGCGCCAGCTGCATAGTGCCACCGGCAATTCGTTGTTCCACAGCTGTGAGCGCCGCCTCAGTAGTGCCGAACATTTTAAAGTCTCGAAGCAATCCCAGAGCGCTAAATTCTTGTGGATCGGCTCCTGTTAGCGTGCCGGTCCAGGCTAAAAATTCTGAGTGTACAGTGTCGCTGGCAGGATGTTTGGCAAGATATTCGGTAAAGGGACGGTCCAGATGGGCAGTTTCGGGCGTGATCCAGCGATGCGGGTTGATGAGCGCGACATCCGTATCGATATGGCGGCAGAGGGCTTTGATCTCTGGATGAACTGGGTCGCCAAGCTTGCCTTTGCCAGCGCTCACCCAAAGGGTTGCAAGATCCTTTAGATCTTGGGCAGGAAGACCGCTTTCCTCGAGTGCTGCTCGCAGCCTGTGATGATGGGCCGGATGGAAAAATTCGGCACCTTGTTCCTCGAGGTGACGCTCGTGCTGCCGAGTAAAGGTTCTGCCGCCCACGCGATTGCCGCCCTCGATCAGGGTGATTGAGCAGTTGTGCTGCTGTAATAGATGAGCCGCGGTTAGCCCGGCCACACCAGCACCGATGATAGTGACATGAAAAGGCATCTTAGCCTTTGATTTTTGTGCTTGATTAAATCATACCGACATTGCAGGTCTTTGCCCAAGCTGGGAGACGTAGGCGAGGATGGGCAGCAAAGCCTCGGATAGTATTGGCCCACTTAGTCGCGCTTTTGGAAAGGGCGTCCTATGAGGGTGCTGGCCCAACAAACTGTTCGGTTAACGGGTCAGTTGGCGGGTTAAAAAGGTGTAGGTTTCTGATGCTTCCTCAGCGGTTGTCGTAAACAACGAAGCAGCAAAGTCGGTTACCCCCGCCTCTGCGAGTAGAGCAAGGCCTTCAGCGACCTTCTCGGCGGTGCCCACTAACGCAATGTCACCGGGTTGAGAGACGCCCTCGCGTTCGAACATGGCCTTATAGGAGGGCAATTCGGCATAAAACGCGAGGTTCCTTGAGATTTGTTCTCGGCGCTTTTTTTCGTCAGAGGTAATGCAGATTGGAAGCGTCGCTAAAATTCGAGGTTCTGGCTTACCTGCTTTCGCGGCGGCCTCAAAGAGTCGTGGCTTAATGTGGCTTTGAATGGTCTTAGGCCCGACCCAAGCTAGGGTGGTGCCATCCGTTCTGTGGCCAGCGACCCTTAAAGCTTGAGGACCCAGGGCTGCAACCAGCACACTGGGCGTGCGCTTTGGCGGTTGAAAGAAGTTGCCCTGACACTGATAGTGATCGCCGCTGAAGTTAACTTGACCTTGGTTAATCAAGGGCATGAGCACCGAAAGATAGTCCCGCAAATGGCCAATCGGTTTATCGAAAGGCAAACCCAAAGATGCCATCATAACTTGATGCGACAGACCAATGCCTAGGGTGATGGGGCAGTCCATGGCCGAGGCTGCTGTTAGTGCTTGGCCCGCTAGGGTCATTGGGTGTCTCGGGAAGGTCGGCACAATCGCTGTTCCAAGCTCAATGCGAGCGGTCTTTTGCCCCACCAAGGCAAGTACCGTCAAAGCATCAAAGCCCCCGGTGGGATGCTCTGCCAGCCAATAACTGTGAAAACCCGCTTGCTCCGCTTTAAGTGCATCTGCCGTAATCGCATCAACTGATGCTGTCTGAACCAGACCTGTGCCGTTAATTCCTAACTTCATTTTACCTCTCGCTTACCTCAGGATGCCGCCGAAATTGTTCATACTGTATTAAGCTGCCATAGTACACTAGTAGGGAAGTAACAAGTTTAGAACGGCAGGATCAAGCTCAGATGGCGGTCAATTTCGAGTTTTTAGACACTTTTGATCAAAAGCAAGTACTGATCGTCGATGATGATGAGTTCATCCTGGGTGTACTTGAAAAGTTGCTTAAGCTGCTGGGTATAGAGCAGGTGCTTAAAGCTGGCAACGGTGGCGAAGCCCGAGAGGTGCTTGAAAAACACGCAGTGGATCTTTTAATTACTGATGTTCAGATGCCTGAATTAGATGGGTTATCACTGCTCAAACTTATCCGAACAGGACAGACCTCGGCACCAATCTTCTTACCGAGCATTGTCGTGACAAATTTGGAAGACGAAGATGTTCTAGCCTTAGCGCTTTCGCTTGATGTCAACGGCTTTGTTCAAAAGCCTTTTACTACACCCATGTTGATTAAGAGAATATTGGTGGCGCTGTCTGAATCTTTTCAAGAGCCCTCGGGCTATCCCTATGAGGGTGTTGTGATCGAGTCAAGCAGGTTGCAACTCGATGACGGCAGCGAAGTATCTTTAGGCTCAGAGGCCAATCAAGTGATCGCTGCTGAACTCGGGGATAACGTTACCTTGGTTTCCTTGTTTCAATTAAAGCCAGATATGCAGGTTGCTGAAGATATTAAGACTCAGAACGGCACGCTACTGTTGCCTCGGGGATTCAGGCTTAATGAGACGCGCATTCACAGAATGTGGGAAATCAGAGACAATCTTGAAAAGCGAGACTTTAAAATCATGACGTCGTGGCCCCAAAACTAAGCTTGTCCTCGTCTAACTTTGAATTCGAGCCCGTTTTCCTGTTCGGTGGGGTTGGGCCTTCATAAAAATCGGAAGGTCAATCGCCCTTCAGCATTAATTAAAGAGACTTGCAGCTGAAAAGTATGATTTCCAGAGCGCGCTAAAAGTACAAAAAAACGGTAGCACAGGAGTCCCTATGGCTGAGCCAGCCGGTATAGACCTAGAACAACTATTAAACGGACTGACCCTAGCACAAAAAGTGCATTTGGTTTCTGGCGCAAGTTTATGGCGTACGCATGCGCTCCCAGAGTCAGGGATTCCGACCCTCAAGGTAAGTGATGGACCCAATGGCGTACGTGGGGACGGAGGCGAAAGCGCCGCTGCCTTTCCAGTGGGTATTTGTATGGGTGCTACTTGGAATCCGGAATTAATTGCCGATTTGGGTATTGCCATCGCCGAGGAAGCGAAAACCAAAGACGTGCAGGTCGTGCTTGGGCCCACGATAAATTTACATCGAACGCCCTTGGGTGGTAGAAATTTCGAATGCTACTCTGAGGACCCCATTCTCTCCGGCGAACTGGCTGCTGCATTTACGAACGGCGTTCAAAGTCAGGGCGTTGGCGCTTGTCTTAAACATTTTGTTTGTAACGACTCAGAATTTGAGCGGCATACGATCTCAGTCGCTGTTGATGAGCAAACGCTTCGAGAAGTGTATTTGAGGCCGTTCCAGATCGCGATTGAAAAGAGCCAACCGTGGACTGTAATGGCGGCTTATAACCGGATAAATGGCATCTATGCCTGCTCTCACACCGAGCTTTTAGGCGACGTACTTAAGGGTGAGTGGGGTTTTCAGGGGCTGGTGATGTCAGATTGGTTCGCTGCCAAAGAAACTGTTGATAATGCCATCGGTCACTTAGATTTAGAGATGCCGGGGCCAAGCAAGGTTTGGGGGTCGGCGCTGCAATCAGCAGTCGAGTCAGGTCAGGTCCCGATGGCGCTGCTTGATGACAAAGTTCGGCGTCTGCTCAGGGTCATGGCGTGGAGCGGTCGTTTCAAGCAACCAACCGAATCGCCCGAGCGCAGCGTTGATGAGCAAGCGCATCGAGATGTTGCCTATCAAACTGCTGTCGAGGGCATGGTACTGCTAAAAAATACAGGTCTTCTACCCTTGTCTCGAAACCGAATTCAGAAGCTTGCAGTCATTGGCCCAAATGTGGCGCATTTTAGGATCATGGGTGGCGGTTCATCCGCGTTAAAGCCCCATTATGTGAGTACACCCCTGGCAGCGCTTGCTGAAAAATTTCCGGGAATGGACATCCACAGCCAGGGCGGTTGTCCGACCTTTAAGTACATACCAGAGCCCGACCGTAATTTGTTGTTACCGCTCGAAAATTCGGTGGAGAACGCCCAAGGAGATGCGAATGGTCTCACCGTAAAGTTTTATGCAGACACTGCCCGAACCCAGTTAATTCGCCAGCGGGTAATCGCTCAATCAACGGTGCACGCGTCTTTACTAGCCGGCGCTGCCAATGCTGTGACACTTGAAGGCACTTACCAGTGTGAGGCTGCAGGTGACTATACTTTTGGGCTCTTGTCGACAGGTCGCGCTGCTATGTGGGTTAACGGGGCTGAGCTGATCGACAATTGGACAGCGCCAACCCCGGGAGATGCCTTCTTTATGCAGTCCTCGGCAGAAGTTAGAGCAACTAGGCGATGTCAGGCGGGAGAGCTGCTGCAGCTTCGGATCATTTTCGAGGTCAAAAGCGACACCCTGTTTAAGGGACTGAGATATGGCATATTGCCACCGCAATTTGAGGATCCAATCAGCGAGGCTGTCAAACTAGCAGCAACTTCTGATGCAGTCGTGTTGCTGGTGGGCACAAACGATGACTGGGAAACCGAGGGTAATGACAGAGAGACCCTTACCTTGCCAGGTGCTCAGGATGAGCTGATCGCTCGAGTGCTAGCGGTAAATCCCAACACCGTAGTCGTCAATAATAGCGGCGCTCCGATCACGATGCCTTGGGCAGATTCGGCACCGGCGATCCTACAGTGTTGGTTTCCTGGGCAGGAATTTGGGCGAGCCCTCGCGGATCTCTTGTTTGGGGATGCTAACCCCTCTGGCCGCCTCCCTCTAACCTTTCCGAAATCTCTTGAAGATGTCCCGGCTTATGCTCATTACCCCGGTGAAAACGGTGTAGTGCGTTACGAGGAGGGATTAAATATCGGTTACCGAGGATTTGCCGGCGGCGCCCCTGCACCCTTGTTCGCATTTGGTCACGGGCTCAGCTACAGCCAATTCGAGTACAGCGGCTTTTCAGTCTCTGTGGATGATCAGCATGAGTCGGTTATGGTGAACTTTTCGCTGACGAATTTGAGCGATTGCGCCGGCCAAGAAGTCGTGCAAGTTTATGCCACCTTTGCTGGCGATCAGGCCCGTAGGCCGAATTTAATGTTGGTTGGATTTCAAAAGCTACGCCTAGGCGCTGGGGAGAGTGTTAATGCGTGTCTTTCAGTACCCCTCGAGCGGCTAGGTTTTTGGAGCGTGGATCTGCAAGCTTTCGCTTACGAAACCAGTCCCTGCACGCTACACCTGGGCCGATCTGCGAATGATTTGATATGCGCTGCTACGCTGTCCCTTTAGACGTTGCTACCTAGTGCTCCGGCCTCGGCGCCTCTAGTCAAACGTTGAGAGCGCTTACCTTGGGACTCAATCTGCGTGTTTTGGTCTGAATACAAGTCCCTCGAAGTTGCCGTCCGACCGCCAGTTCCGGAGATATTCGAAGTAAGCGGTTGCGCCGTGAGGGTAACCAACATGATATTTTGCGCCGGGAGATGCTGCTTGACCCTCATTGTTATAGTAACCCGGTGTGCAATCCTGGGCACCGATCATACGACCTGGACCCTGGAGCAGCAGTTCTAACCAATCGGCTTCAGCGGCTTCGCTGACCTCGACCTCTTGCGCGCCTTGATCAAGGGCGTGACGGACAATTGCGGCAATGGTCTTGCCAGACTCCGTCAAATTGTGTGGAACATTCGAAATCAGGTTAGCGCCTTGGGTTGGTTGGACAATGAAGGCATTAGGAAAACCAGCAACGTGGGTGCCGTGTTTGGTGCGCATGCCGTCGCGCCAATAGTCACTGAGCTTCAGGCCATTACGGCCGGTAAGGTCAAAGCCCGAACGCCGCTTATATTCCGTGCCTACCTCGAAACCGGAGGCATAGATAATGCAGTCCACCTCGTATTCCGTACCATTGGCAATAACACCGGTTTCTGTGATGCGCTCCACGCCTTGACCATCTGTATCAACAAGCTGAGTACTGGGTTCGTTAAAAGCGTCGAGATACTCATCATGAAAACAAGGTCGTTTACACAATTGTCGATACCACGCCTTTAGCGCTTCTGCCGTCTCGGCGTCTTCGACTACGGCTTCTACTCGGGCTCGAATATCGTTCATTTTCTCGAAATCAGAATCTTCCCAGGCTGCCATCATGCTAGCGGGGGTTCGCTCCTCTGGGGGTAGCGACTGAATGCGCTCGCGAATCCGTCTGGAAAGATCGGTCCAGCCGTCCATGACGAGATCTTCGTCGGCCATACCGCCGGTTTGGTTGGCAGTAAAGTTCTCGAGCCATCGTTGTTGCCAGCCAGGTGTAGCGATGGTTTTGAACCATTCGGGATCCGTGGGTCCGTTATTCCGTCGATCGACGGATGAAGGGGTACGCTGGAAAACGTAGAGTGTCTGAGCCCCTCTGGCAAGATGGGGGATGCATTGTACGCTGGTGGCGCCAGTGCCAATGATGGCCACACGTTTGTCTTTAAGGCCATCTAGCGGCGCGCCCTCAGGGTCGCCGCCTGTGTAACTGTAATCCCAACGGCTTGTATGAAAGGAATGTCCTTTAAACGTCTCGATACCAGGAATGCCAGGCAGTTTCGGCACATGTAGCGGTCCAGTACCAAGACCTACGAACTGGCTAGTAAATACATCCCCCCGTTGGGTGGTAACCTGCCAGCATTGCTTATCCTGCAACCAAGAGAGATCCGTCACTTCGGTATGAAACAAGGCCTCATCGTAGAGCCCATACTGGCGTGCAATATTCTGGCAATGTGCAAGGATCTCTGGCGCGTGAGCGTATTTCTCTGTCGGCATGTGTCCAGTTTCTTCAAGCATCGGCATATAAACAAAAGAGGCCGTGTCACATTGTGCGCCGGGGTATCGATTCCAATACCAAGTGCCGCCAAAGTCGCCACCTTTTTCAATAATTCTTACACTGGAAACACCTTGCTCTTTGAGTCGAGCACCGGTAACTAAGCCCGCGAAGCCGCCGCCTATAAAGGTAAAGGCCACATGGTCATGAACGGGATCTCTAGGTTTTAAGGGCGTGTAGGGGTCCTCGAGGTACTCAGGAAAATGCGTCTTAATTTCGATGTATTGGTCGTTGCCATCAGGGCGTAAGCGTTTGTCGCGCTCCTCCAAGTATTTAGCTCGTAGAGCCAGTTTTTCTGACTCAGTAATGCCTGATTTAGCCGGTGCATTCATATGCGTTGCCTACAATCTGTCTCGTTGGAAGCTAAAAGCATATCACGGGTATCAAGGGGCGTCGCCAAAGGTGGTTTTGTGGTTTGAGATGGCGTTTTGACTTCGGCTCTTTTGCCAGCCAGGCATGATGTCCTCACCTTGAAAGAGCTCATAAGGTCCTAAGGGTAAGGGATGGTTTAGCGCTGTTGAGCGGGCAGCAAGAAAGGCCCATCGACACAGAGTCTGCTGCCATCAGGGGCGGCACAGGCACCGCAGATGCCTACACCACATTTGGTGAGGTAATCGATGGCGCTGAAGATCTGATGGTCATCAACATACTGCCGCTGGACTTTAATGGCAGCATGAACCATGGGTTCAGGCCCGCAGTTATAAAAAACCAGCGAATCCCGAGACGAGGGACTTAGGGCCTCAAGATAGGTTTCAAGCGCCTCCGTGACCCGACCGGAATGACCCTCAGATCCGTCATCGGTGGCAACATGGACGGTTGCAACCTCACGACATTCCTCCAGGTAATACAATCGATCTTTACTTCGAGCGCCGGTAAAAATTTCTGTGCCCGGATAGTCTTTGGCTATCTGATAGACCGCGGCCAAACCAGTGCCACCGGCAACTGCGATGACCCGTTGCTGAGGGGTTGGTACGACGGCTTGACCGTAAGGGCCCCTAATGTAGGTTTCGGTACCCGGAGGCAGTGCCATCAGGGCCTCGGTAAAGGTCCCAACGTTGATGGCAACGAGGGTGAGCGGGGCGTTGGATAGGGCTGAGAACGGTTTTTCACCGATCCCGGGTAGCCACAAAAATAGAAATTCCCCCGCCTGAATATCAATAGATTCAGAAAATTTTAGTAAGGTGATGTCATCGCAGACGCGCTCGTTTGCAACGAGCGTCACGGGTTTAAAGTCCATATCCAGATCGTAACGAATCTTCTTTTCTGCTTGGCCTGTCGGGTGTTTTGATTCTGACGATAAGATTTTGAAGTAGTCTCGGATGTCTTCTGTTGTCATGCCGGTGAGGGCGGACCCGATGCCAATAACATCAGCACCTGCGTCGCGTATGGCTTGGACATCCTGAGCGCTGCTGATACCGCCACAGCCAATAATTGGAACGTCGCATACAGCGCGAATGTCTCGAATGCAACGTAGTGCAATGGGTAGGATGCCCTTCCCAGACATGCCCCCGGCACCGTTGCTGAGCACCGGATGTCCATAGGCGCTAGTGTAGCCCGGTCCCACGGTATTGACCGCGCAGATAGCGTCGGCGCCTGCGTCGATCGCCGCCCGCGTAATATCCTGAATCCGATCCGTGTTAGGCGTAAGCTTTGGGATTACGGGAACGTCGACTGCCGCTTTGACCGCCTTAATAATGTCGAAGACCAGATCTGGGTCCTGCCCCATTGCCATGCCATAGCCTTTCGCGTGTGGGCAGGATAGATTGAGCTCCAGGCCATCTGAGTACGGCGCTAAGGCCCTGGCCACTGCCACATATTCTTCGACGCTGCCGCCAAAAATGGAGGTGAGCAAGAATCGATCCGAGGGGACGTCAAGGTCCGCCAGTAGCCTTTCAGAGGCCGTCATGCCAGGATTCGTCAAGCCAACAGCGTTCACAAAGTTGCCCGGCGAATATTGACTTAAAATTGGCTCGCGATTGCCTGTTCTCGGTACCGGACCAATACTCTTTGTGGTGATGACGCCAACCTCCGGTATTTGGTCAATGAACCGCTGCATGATGGTGGTTGCGGTTGTGACGATACCCGAAGGGATGGTGAAAGGGCCGGAGAGAGATTTGCCTAGAAATTCCACGGGTCTGTCCTGAATTGGGCGATAAAAGCTCGGGGATTATAGGCTGGAATGATCAGGAAACAAACCAGCCAATGCCTCAAGGGCTACTGGACTCTAGCAGTTCAATCCAGTTGCCCTCTGGATCTTCTATCATAACAATCTTAACCCCCGGCCTAATTTCTAAAGGACCAAGAGGCAGTTGATAGCCTGCGCTTTTGCAGCTGTCTGCCATTTCATCGAGGTTATTTACCGACAAGGTGAAGTAGCGGATACCGGTGGCCCCTCCGGGGCCACCGCCAGCTGCGCCCTCGCTGGGCACAGTTTTATGAATAAGAAGCTTAAGCACGGTATCGCCACAGGCTAATCGATACATCGTCGTGCCGCCAGGCATGGGCAGTGTGGCATCAAGTGTCAGCCCTAGGGTATCCCGGTAAAAAGCCAGCATAGGTTCAATGGATCGGACAACAATGCCAAGGTCAATGGCGGATTTGGTTAGCTGGACTTGTGGCATATCAAAGCTCGAAGAAGGGTTTGGAAAGGTTATCCCATAAACTTTGGGTTCGAACAAGCGGTTCGATGTTGCAGAGCGGGTGTCGGAACAGCAGCCGAAGGTTATCAGCTAGTTGGTCTCCCTCGTGGGCCTGTTCTGTCAGCATGCTGGCGGGTATTGGCGCCAAGCTTAAACAGTTTGGCTATGATTTTATGGAACGTCGGCAAAAAAAATTAAGGCGTCTTACTAAGGCATATTGCTAAGGCATATTGCTAAGGCATGTTACGAAGGTGCGTGTCACCAAGGCATGCTACGAAGGAGAACCAAAGATCGGATTGACGGGACCGACGGGGTTAACGAGGTTGAGGATAGTGTAAGCGCACGACCAACCTATCGACTTGCCAACCAATCCAGCGGCAAAACCTAGTGCGAATGGACACTTGTCGGTCAAGCCTTGGCCT
>JADHNJ010000075.1 GCA_016779565.1 Pseudomonadales bacterium | reverse complement strand
GAACGCGGTTGTTTTAGCCCGCTGGTTGAGGGGCTGAGTTCTTGGCTTTCTCAAACTTTTCAAGGGTTGCATCAATCTCTTCACCGATCTCAGCAAGCACCACGGCTACCACCCGGCGGTTACGCGCTCTTCCCTCGACGGTACCATTGTCACCAATGGGGTAGTACTCACCGTAACCGATCGCGGCTAGCCTATCTGGCTGCACCCCAGTGAACTCAAAAACCCGAACCACGGTTGCGGCTCGACTACCAGATAACTCCCAATTAGAAGGAAACAGTTCGGTGCTAATCGGGACTGTATCGGTATAGCCCTCTACATGCACGTGATTCGGAAAATCCATCATCACTTGTCCTAGCTGGGTCAAAATCGGCACCACCCGAGGATATAAAATGGCTGACCCACTATCGAACAACACCGATGAGTTCATCTCAATCTCAATCCAATATTCGCTGCGCTGGACTGTGATTGCACCTTGCTCAATCATTTCCGCCATGGCGTTTTCAACCCGCTTTTGAATATCGTCCAGTTGTTTACTGGCTTGCTGCAAAAGCTCAGGGTCGACATCAGCCAGCTTCGCGATTTGACGCATTTCAGTAGGCCGAAGAGGTTTAGCAATCGGCTCAGAGGGCATGGTTTTTGACATTTCAGCAGGCGCCCGAACAGGGTCACCAATTTGGATCGGTTCTAATGACCGAGCGGGATCTGTAAATGCTGCCGTCAAAGATTCTGACAGCACTTTAAATTTGCCGGTATTCACAATCGAGATTGAATACATCATCACGAAGAAAGCGAACAGCAAGGTGATGAAATCCGCATAGGACACCATCCAACGTTCGTGGTTGACATGCTCTTCGGGTTTTTTCTTTCTTCCCATGGTGGACCTTGTACGCGTTAAGTCGCGTAACTTCTGAGTTGATCCTCAAGATTTCGGGGATTCTCCCCAGAAGCAATCAGTACCAAACCTTCGACAATCATGAACCTAAATTGCGCCTCTTCCTGAGCAATAATCTTGAGCTTATTACCCCAGGGTAAGAAAATCAGGTTCGCTAGGAGCAGCGCATAGACCGTTGCACAAAAGGCAGTTGCAATACCTTGGCCCACTTTGTTGGGGTCGCTTAGGTCTTGCATGACCACGATCAAGGCTAAAACAGCCCCGATAATTCCGATGGTAGGTGCGTAACCGCCAAGTTCACCATAAAATTTCGATGCAGCGACATCTAAGGTTTCTACGGTTTCAAGTTCGATCTCTAAGATTTTACGAATGGCATCCGGCTCGCGACCATCAACCAACATACGCAACCCTTTTCTTGCAAACGGGTTATCTTCCGTTTCAGAGACCCCTTCTAAACCAAGCAAACCCTCTCGACGAGCAATCTGCGCCCAATCGACCATTTTTTCGATCATACCCTCCGAGTCGAGCTTTGGCGGTACAAACAGTTTCGGCGTCGTCTTAAGCACATGCTTACCATGAGCCATCGGCAAGCCAATTAAGCCACACCCCAAGGCGCCACCAAACACGATAATCCAAGCGAACGGATGAAACAAAACCCAGATCGGGTCACCGCCTTCGCCTACATAGCCTCCAAAAACAGCACCGATACCGACTAAGATGCCGACTAATGTCATTATATCCATTTCGTACTACCCCTCGCCCCAAGGGCTTTGTGACCTTGACGTTTAGGTCCAATCCACCATCTTAGCTCGGATTCGGGTTAAAGCCTGACTATGAATTTGGCTTACCCGTGATTCGCTCACTTCTAAGATCTGTCCGATTTCTTTTAAATTTAAATCTTCCTGATAGTACAACGCCATCATGAGTTTTTCTTTCTCTGGCAAAGTGTCGATGGTCGCTGTTAGCGCAGCCTTAAACCGATCATCCTGCATCATAGCCTCAGGACCTTCATCACTGGCAGTCAACTCTTCATCCGACGTATCTTCTAGCAAGACCAACTGACAACTTGCGGTTTCGCTGAGCAGACTGTGGTAGTCCCCAATCGAGAGCCCAAGCTCATCTGCGATCTCCTGATCGGATGCCTGTCCGGCGTTTCGTGCCTCGACCTCCCGCACGGCGGTTGCTAGCCTTCTTGCTTTTTCGTTGATCGATCGCGGTGCCCAAGAGAGCTTCCTAAGCTCATCGAGCATGGCGCCTTTAATTCGAATGCCGGCGTAGGTTTCAAAGCTCGCGCCTTGATCAGGTGAATAACTTCGAACGGCGCTCAGTAGCCCGAGCAATCCAGACTGCTGAAGATCGTCTAGCTCAACGGTGCTGGGTAAACGAGCCAGCAAATGCAGGGCAATCCGCTTAACCAAAGGCAAATGTTCAGCGATTTTTTCATTTTGCTGAAGCTTTTGCTGACTGGCATAAACGGAAGCCGCGTTCATGGGGTTTGTACCGTTTCGGGATTACTGACATTAGAAGCCGAGGCTAACAGCCGCTCAACAAAAAATTGTAAAAAGCCCGTCGCCTGATCGGGTAGCGGCCACCGGGATATTTTTTCGCTGATCTTAATCAAGGCTTTGGCCGCTGGACTTCGGGGATAGGCTTCAACCACTGCTTTTTGGCTTTGTACCGCTCGACGTAACTGCTCGTCAAAGGGCACCGTGCCTAAATATTTGAGTCCAACCTCTAAAAACCGATCGGTTGTGTTGAGTAATTTTTCATAAAGATTGAGGCCCTGACTCTCGTCTTTTACCATATTGGCGAGAATCTGAAATTGCTTGATACCGTGACGCATCGAAAGCACTTTGATCAGCGCATAAGCATCGGTTAGCGACGTCGGCTCATCGCAGACCACCACCACGACTTCTTGGCAGGCCTTGGCAAAAGACACAACACCATCGGCAATGCCCGCAGCAGTATCGACAATCAACACATCGATGGGTTGCTTTAAGTCGCTAAATGCTGAGATTAAACTTGCATGCTCTACCGGGGTTAGCTCTGCCATACGCTCGACACCAGAACTTGCCGGAATGACATGAATACCAAGGGGCCCTTCAACGATAATTTCGTCTAAGCTTTTTTCACCAGAAATCACATGCTGCAAATCAAACGCAGGTTCAAGACCCAACAGCACATCAACGTTTGCAAGACCCAGATCTGCATCCATCAGCATCACTTGCTGACCGGTCTGCGCTAGGGCCGCAGCAAGATTGACCGAGACATTGGTCTTGCCGACGCCGCCTTTACCACTGGCGACTGCGATGACTCTGACTGCTTCAGGCATGTATCTGGACACCCTCTTCTGCGTTGACTAACGTGCGCTGCTCGGCCTTCATCATAGCAAACGCTTCGCTCAAGAGGGATGAGATTTTTGCGGAACGAATATCGGAAATACCCTGCCCATGACAAACATAAGCCAGCGGCAATTGCGTTTTCAGCAAAGTCGATAGTCCGGAGCCTAGATTCAGCGCTTCATCCGTTTTGGTGAGCACTGCTGCGGTTACTGGCGAGTGGTCATATTGATTTACCACGGCTTCTGCCAATCCAAGCTGACTGGTTGCAGAGACGATCAATAAGTTCTTGGGATGCGTATTGCCAATCTGAATGCGGCTCAGGTGTCGGTTCAGTGCAACTTCACGATCACTCATGCCAGCAGAATCAATCAGTACCAACTGCTTGTCTTTGACCTGTTCCACCGCCGCGGTCAATGCATCGGCATCGACAGCAACCTGTACCGGTAGGTTTAACAATTTCCCTAGGGTCATCAGCTGATCTTGCCCGCCCATCTTGAACGCATCTGTGGTAATCAACGCGACTGAATCCCGGCCATTCTTCAGCGCGTAGCGCGCTGCGAGCTTGGCAACGGTGGTCGTCTTGCCGACACCCGTTGAGCCAATCACAGCAAAGATGCCGCCTGCGTCTAGCGGAGATTCATCGAGTGCAATCAGTTGGGCGCCGATCAACTTCAGCAATTGCTGCCATTCACTGCAAGCGTCCTCACAGGCGTCAAAGACATCTGCATCGAAGGACGCCATCAATTGATCTAAGCTACCTGGATTAAGACCCAACTCCGACAGCGCCATTCGCGCCCGCAGATAAGTGTCAGCACTGCCTACTGAAGCCGTTCTTAATTTGGCTAATTCACCGACCAGCAGGGACTTTAAGGTGCCCAACTCCTGCTGTAAGTCTGTTAAGGCACCAGTTCCAAACTGGTTGATTGGAGCGACATCCCGAAGCGTTGGGACGGCAAGGCTTTGCCTAGGCCGGTTCATTTCTGTCGTCCTTCGCGGCAATGGATCGCCTGACGGACTCGTGTCGTTTTGATGGGCTGGCGACGTTGCCGCAGGTGCTACTGCTACGCCTTGCGCAGCTTGTGCGCCTTGGCCTTCAGTATTTTGACTTGCTGCCCCATAGCCTGCCTGCAACGGTTGCCTGCCAGCATCAGCTGGGTCTGGCTGTGGATTCACTGCCTGGGGGCTTGCACCAAACGCGGTGACTTCCACTGACGACTTTTTCGCAGCACTTGAAACATCTAGAGACTCAGCATCAAACTCGTTGGTCGCGAGAATTTCAATTTTATCACCCAACCGACGGTTCGATAGAATCACGGCGTCAGCACCGAGAACACTGCGCACGCTGAGCATGCCTTCGCGCACGTTGTCTGCTAAAAATCGCTTAATTTCCATATTTGCCTCCAAGCTTCAGGCGCTACGCCGCCTGCTGCGAATTCCCGATTGTGCCGATCACGCGAATTCGCTTCTCGGCTGGTATTTCGTCATAGGCCAACACATGTAGCCCTTTGTTATTGCTCTTGACCAAGCTGGCAAGCCAAAGCCTGATCGTTGATGCCACTAATAACACCGCGGGCTTGCCCTGATTTTCCATTTGTGTGACACCATCGTTAATCTGTTGCAACATTTGCTCAGCTAACCCTGGCTCTAAGCCCATGGATTGTTGCTGGCCTCGTACTGCATCTTGCAACATCTGTTCCAACCTTGGTTCCAACGATAAAACTTCGAGCTCTGGCGCTAAGCCATTGATTTGTTCATAAATAGTTCGAGATAACGCCATCCGAACACCCCCCGTTAAAGCGTCAGGATCTTGACTCTTTAGGGCGCCCTCCGCCAAAGCTTCGCAAATTGTTCGCACGTCTTTAATGGGCACACCTTCCGACAACAGGTTCTGCATGACTTTTAAAACAGCCCCTAAACTCAACAAATTTGGCACCAGGCTTTCAACCAATTTCGGCGCAGATTTAGCCAGGCTATCGAGTAGCTTTTGAACTTCGTCATGACCTAAAAATTCGTAGGCATGATCTTTGAGAATTTGGCTCAAATGCGTCGCAATGACAGTGCCTGCATCCACCACGGTATAACCTAAGGCCTGAGCTTCTTCACGCTGAGATGGCTCTATCCAAACTGTATCAAGTCCAAAAGTCGGGTCCTTAGCATCAATACCACTGAGTTCACCGAAGACTTGCCCTGGGTTAATCGCCATTTCCTTACCAGGATAAATCACGCCATCAGCGACCGGCACCCCCATCACTAAGATTTGATAATGATTTGGATCAAGGTCTAAGTTGTCGCGGATATGCACCGACTGCAGCAAAAAGCCTAAGTCCTGGGATAGCTTTTTCCGAACACTACGGATCCGGCCGAGGAGCTCGCCGCCTTGGGCCTTATCCACCAGGGATATCAATCGGTAGCCTACTTCAAGGGCGATCATGTCCATCTGTGGCACATCATCCCAGCTCAACTCCTGATCAGTTTGCGCAGGCGGCGGCAAGGCTTCGCGCTCGGCGGCAGCAACCTGCTCGGCTTCACCTTCGCGGGATTGGGTTAAAAACATGCCTAACCCAGCAATGGCTAGAGCCAGACTCAAAAATACAAAATTCGGCATGCCCGGTACTAAGCCCAGAGACCCGATCACACCTGCGGTTATGTAAAGCGATTTAGACGAGCCAAAAAGCTGACTAAACACCTGCTCGCTCATCTCAGATGAGTCAGACACTCGGGTCACTACAATAGCGGTCGCTGTAGACAGTAACAGCGACGGGATCTGGGCAACCAAGCCATCGCCGATGGTCAAAAGCACATAGTTTTCAGCAGCCATGCTGAGAGATAAGTCATGCTGGACCATACCGATGATCAAGCCGCCTAAAATATTAATAAACAAAATCATAAGACCGGCGATGGCATCGCCACGCACAAACTTCGAGGCACCGTCCATGGATCCGTAAAAATCAGCTTCTCTGGCAATATCTGAGCGACGGGTTCTGGCCTCTTCTTGGGACAAAATGCCCGCGTTTAAATCCGCATCAATCGCCATTTGTTTACCGGGCATGGCATCTAAGGTAAACCTAGCAGACACCTCGGAGACCCGGCCTGCACCTTTGGTTACCACTACAAAGTTGATAATGACCAAAATCGCGAACACGACGAGACCAACCGCGTAATTGCCGCCGACAACAAAATCTCCAAAGGCTTGAATGACCTTACCGGCCGCATCCGTACCTGTGTGGCCCTCGAGTAGCACGACTCGAGTCGAGGCTAGGTTCAATGCTAGCCGCAACAAAGTGGCTATCAACAAGATGGTTGGAAATACCGCGAAATCCAACGGCCGCAGCGCATAGACCGCAGCCAGAAGCACCATCAAGGACAGTGCAATATTAAAGGTAAACAAAACATCCAGGGCCAACGGCGGCAACGGCAGTACCATCATCGCCAGCAGCATCAAGATCAAAATCGGCGTACCAAGACCCACGGCTTTTAGCATTCGGCTAAAGTCTGCTGCCTGGCCCGATGTTTGGGGTGCGTTCATGGTCATGCGATGTCACCTCGATATTGCGCCGGAACGTCGAAGTAACTCGGCGCTACGGGTCTTGCTTTTTGGGTTTCTTTAAAGGTTTTAAGTTGATAGACATAGGCCAATACTTGGGCCACTGCTTTAAATAGATCTCCAGGAATTTCATGGCCAATTTCAACCATGCCGTGTAACGCTCGAGCCAGAGGCGGCGCCTCAAAAAGCGGCACGTCGTTAGCAGCGGCGACCTCACGAATTTGCTTAGCCATGAAATCTTGGCCCTTGGCAACGACCTTTGGCGCGCCGGTGCCGTCTTGGTCATACTTAAGCGCCACGGCATAGTGCGTTGGGTTGGTGATGACCACATCCGCCATAGGCACCGCATCCATCATGCGACTTTCTGATAACTGGCGCTGCATACGACGCACCTGGCTTTTCACTTCAGGGCGACCCTCGCTTTCTTTCATCTCATCTTTAACTTCTTGCAAGGTCATCATCAGTTGCTGTTTGTGATTCCAAAGCTGGAACGGTACATC
>JADHNJ010000074.1 GCA_016779565.1 Pseudomonadales bacterium | reverse complement strand
TAACCTCATCAGTGTAATCACGTATGAAGCGATGCGCTCGAGGGGCAGATGTGCCGCACGACCTTGCCGAGTGTGCGACCCCGAGCAGAATTATGGGGCTATGTTTTGGTGACGATGTAGGCTCGAATCGAAGCGGCTTTTGACCCTCCAAGTGAGTATCAAAAATCTAGGTCCGTCTCTTGTTAGGCAGCCCAGTGTGCTAGCACCCCACTGAAACGAATTTGAAAGCCCACTGAAACGAACGTGCTGAAGCTAGAATGGCCTGCTCCCGATGGCCTCTCGGGTCTGAACTCGACCGTCCGTATTGATCGGGCGAGATCCTATGGTCGCAGCTCAAAGATCTTGACTTGGGCCTTTGCGATCAAGTTGTTTGCATCATATAGCGCGAGCCCTTAGCATTTTGGGTTGTCAGCAGCGTCACCAAAGTGGCTTTATTCTATCGAGGCGAGTTTCCAAGCGATGTCTGAATACTCTCAATCCCGTGCGCTCGGTTTTGCCTTTGTTACGTTACTGATGTGGTCTACTGCAGCGACCGCATTTAAATTGACCTTGCGCTACGCCACCGTTCTACAAACGCTTGCCATTGCAGTGGCGATCTCAAGCTTGGCACTTCTGATGTTGGTGGCGCTGAATCGCCAAGGTAAGACCCTGATAACCGTGCTTAGGCAGTATTGGCGCATATCGCTCGTGGCGGGTCTTATGAACCCGGTAATCTATTACCTGATTTTATTTGAAGCCTATGATCGTTTGCCGGCGCAACTGGCACAACCGATCAACATTACTTGGACGATCGTCTTGTCTTTGATGGCGGGATTTCTACTTAGGCAGCCGATCCAGAGATTCGATTATCTCGCCGCTGTCATCAGTTATGGCGGTGTCATTTTGATCGTGAGTCAAGGAGACCTCGCTGGTATCTTTAACGCCGACTGGATTGGGGTTGGGCTCGCCATTTTGTCGACGTTAGTTTGGGCAGGTTATTGGACGGTCAATATTCAGGATAAACGTCCTCCGCTGGTGGGTATGTGTCTCAATTTTTTGGTCGCAACACCGGTTGTTTTGCTCGTTTGGCTCGTTCTGGATGGTGAGGTTCCCTCTGCCGAGGGTTTGTTGGGCGGCGTTTATATTGGGTTATTTGAGATGTCATTGGCGTTTGTCTGCTGGTCGCTGGCTTTGAAATCCACGCCCAATGCGGCAACCATTAGTAATTTGATTTTTTTGTCGCCTTTTCTATCGCTGCAATTTATCGAGTGGTTAGTTGGCGAGACGATTCATTGGACAACCTACGTTGGCCTGGTGATCATTATTGCTGGTATTGCTTATCAACAGTTACGCCATCGTCAGCTTTCTCACCACGCTAATCCTATTCAGTAAGATCAATTTTGCGCAGGTCGCATCATCGCGCCATCATAGCTGCATTTTCAGCTAATCGTGTTGTGAGCATTCTTGCGCCTGCCTGCGACTGAGTTTGTTGTTAATGGGTAACGGGTCTTGAAAAATTGTCCGTGGCCCTCATTTAAAGACAAACCAAATTGAGCGTCATGATGGCAGATCAGAGTGAATTCATCCCAAAGGATGCAAACGAAGCGGAAGCGAGCGCTTCAAAGGCCTTAGCGAGACCCGATTCGGCGTTGCCCGAGACGCTGCAGATTATCCCGTTGAACGATCGCCCGTATTTCCCTGTTTTGGTGCAACCGTTGGTGGTAGATGAAACGCCCTGGGGACCCGGACTTAAAAAGATAGCGGAAACTTCCCATAAGTTAGTTGGGCTCAGCTATGCCCCAAAAGTGGGTAAGGATGCCATTGATACCGCGACCGCGCGTCGGATTGGTTGTATCGCGAGGATTCATCGCGTTCAAACAGTTGAGGGTAAGGTTCAGTTTATCGCCCAAGGACTTAAACGCTTTGAGATCAAGCAATGGTTAAAGTCAACCCCGCCTTGGGTGGCCCAAGTCGAGTATCTCGAGACGCTCACGCCAGAAGACGATCAACAAACCAGGGCTTACGCTCGGTCGATGATCAATATCATCAAAGAGCTCGCGACGTTAAATCCACTGTACACCGAAGAGCTTAGACACTATCTGCAGTACTTTACGCCCAACGAACCCTCACCTTTAACAGATTTTGCTGCCGCCATAACCTCGGCGGACCCAGAAGAACTGCAAGATATTTTGGAAACCGTTGATCTGCTTGAACGCATGCAAAAGGTTTTATTGCTAATGGGTAAAGAGCTCGAGCTGGCTAGGCTTCAGGCTAAGATTACCCAAGAAGTTCAAGATCAAGTTGATGGGCAGCAGCGAGAGTTTTTCTTAAAACAACAACTGAAAGCCATTCAGAAAGAGTTAGGGTTGTCGAAAGATGACCGAGAATCTGATGCGGATAAATTTCGAGAACGCTTGGCGCCGCTGGTCGTGCCTGAACCAGTCATGTCGGTTATCGATCAGGAACTAGAAAAACTGCAGATTCTAGAGCCAAGCAGCTCAGAGTACGGCGTGGTGCGCAACTACCTAGATTGGATCACCAGTGTGCCTTGGGGGAAAACCTCAGCAGATCAACTAGATCTGAACCAGGCAAGATCCGTGCTTGATGCCGATCATGAGGGCTTAGATGATGTCAAAGACCGCATGGTTGAATTCTTAGGCATTGGTGCGTTTCGGGGAAAGATCGCAGGCTCCATTTTGTTGCTAGTAGGCCCGCCCGGGGTTGGAAAAACCAGTCTAGGAAAAAGTATCGCTCGGGCCCTAGGTCGAGAATTTTATCGTTTTAGCCTGGGCGGCATGCGTGATGAAGCTGAGATCAAAGGTCATCGTAGAACCTACGTCGGCGCAATGCCGGGTAAATTGGTTCAGGCGCTTAAAGAGGTCAAGACGGAAAATCCAGTCATTATGTTGGATGAAATCGACAAGATTGGAGCGTCGTTTCAGGGGGATCCTGCCTCGGCGTTACTAGAAGTACTGGACCCTGAGCAGAATCATCAATTCTTAGACCACTACCTCGATGTTCGACTCGATCTGTCGAAGGTGCTGTTTGTATGTACGGCAAATCAGCTCGACACAATCCCGGCACCTTTGCTTGATCGAATGGAAACCATTCGTCTCGCTGGCTATTTGACCGAAGAGAAGCTAGCCATCGCCAAGCACCATCTTTGGCCCAGACAGTTAGCTAAGGCGGGCCTTAAAAAAAACCACATCAGATTATCGGATTCGGTTTTAAAAAAATTGATCAGTGGCTACGCTCGAGAGGCGGGCGTACGAATGCTGGATCAACGATTAGCGCGTCTTGTGCGCAAGGCAGTGGTGCAGTTTCTAGAGACTGGTGAGCGCCAGATGAGTATCACCCAAGAGTTGCTTGAAGATTGGTTAGGTGCGCCTGCATTTGGCCAGCAAACGTTTCAAAGGGGCGTAGGTGTTGTCAATGGTTTGGCTTGGACGGCGATGGGGGGCACCACGCTCGCCATCGAGGCGCAATCAGTCCATGGGGGACAGCGAGGGCTCAAGCAGACAGGCCAACTCGGAGATGTTATGCAAGAGTCAGCTCAGATTGCTTACAGCTACGTCACCGCGCAAAGCCCGAAGCTTGGCATTCAGGAAAATTTTTTCGACACTCAAATGCTTCATGTGCACGTACCTGAGGGTGCGACTCCGAAAGATGGGCCAAGCGCTGGGATAACCCTCGCGACTGCGCTCACATCGCTCGCGAAGGGAAAGCAGGTTAAGCGTCCGATCGCCATGACCGGAGAATTAACATTAACTGGACGCGTCTTGCCTGTTGGCGGAATTCGAGAGAAGGTGGTGGCGGCCAAGCGTTCAGGTATTAAAGAATTAATCTTGCCTCAAGCAAATCGTCGAGATTTTGATGAAATGCCCGAGGCATTGAAACGGGGGCTAAAAGTCCATTTTGTCGCCAGGTATCCAGAGGTTGCTGATATTTGCTTTTAAAGTGCTGTCCAGCCGGCGTAGTCTGTAGCTGAGTTTGTGGTCTTCTAAAATCGGCGTCGTCAAGACGTGAGGTTAATAGCCCTTCTAAAAAGATAAGATCGAGGATGATCTGCGGGCTCGGCTAGCAGGCAAGGCTCAATGTGAGATCGAGGCTCTGAGCGACTCTCGAAGGCGGCAACCGAACAATGACGAACCCGCGCTATCGCTAAAGATATTCTGAAGATTAGCACCCTCCGATCGATTATGTGGATTTCTACACAAAGTGCTGCGGTTTCTTAAGCCTAAACAGTGGCTTGATCTAAAGGGTTAATAGCTGATTCCCCCAAGAATCTTTGAATCCTTTGTATGAATAGATGCGTCAAATAGTATTTTTCTAGATTGCTGAGTATTTGCCTGATATCAAGGCCGAGTAGCTGGGTCATTTTTGTAAAATTTGCTCCTAGAACCGGGTGAGCGCCGGTAAGCGTCTTAGGCAATCCTGTCGGGAACTGTCGCGGCGTCAGCTGGCTACAACCCAGCTTTGTTGGTCGGTCTTGGGCATCAGCATAAAACCGGGAAAATTTCCTAAAAAATTAAAAAAATTCTATATATAATTGATTTTATTAATAATATTAATTATATATTCGGTTCCTGTCAGAGATGAGCGAGAGGTTTTATTGGCGCATCCAGCGCGGTTAAAGAGATTTGATCAAACCCCATTTGTTTGCGTTGCGCAGATACGGTAGCGTTGGGGCTAGCAACTAAGGGAGCAAGCCATGTCGCCTTTATTAAAAGCATTGGGAGAGATTTCTGGTGCGTCAGGGGTTATTACCGGTGAGGCACTGGCGGAACGTTTGATTCCGCATGGGCAACCGCTGGCCATTGTACGACCCCAGTCGACTAAGGAAGTCGCAGAGGTGCTTCGAGCATGCCATGAAGCCGGTCAGCCCGTGATACCTTACGGTGGTCTCACGGGATTGGTCGAGGCAACCTCGGCGAGCCAAACTGAGGTGGCGCTGTCACTTGAGCGCATGAATCAGATCGAAGAAATCGATAGTGCCAGTCGAACCATGACGGTACAGGCCGGCGTACCACTGCAGCTGGTTCAAGAGGCCGCTGACGCGGCGGGTATGATGTTCCCACTCGATATTGGCGCGCGTGGATCAGCAACGATCGGTGGCAACGTGGCGACTAATGCCGGCGGCAACCGAGTGATTCGGTACGGCATGATGCGGGATCAGATATTGGGTATGGAGGTTGTATTGGCCGATGGTACGGTTCTGTCGTCGCTCAATAAGATTATCAAAAATAATACTGGCTACGATCTCAAGCAGTTGTTCATCGGCAGTGAAGGCACCCTTGGTATTGTGACGCGTTTAGTGCTCCGGCTAAGGCCCAAACCGGTGAGCCAGCAAATGGCCTTTGTTGCGGCGAACACTTTTGACGAGGTGACTGAAATACTTAACCGGTTAGACGCGAACCTCGGTGGTAGTCTGAGCGCCTTTGAAGTGCTTTGGCAGGATTATTACAAGCTTGTGACAACCCCTCCTGCCAAAGGTAAGCCGCCACTGAATCATGATTACGGATACTACATTTTGGTTGAGGCACTCGGCGGCGATGATGCCTCCGATGCTGAACGTTTTTTGGCGGTGCTCTCAGAGGCCATGGAAGATGGCGTCGTTGTCGATGGTGCGATCGCTCAAAGCCAAGCAGAGCGCGATGCGATGTGGGCGATTCGCGATGATGTTGGCCAAGTAGCTCAATTTCGACCTGTTTTTTCCTTCGATATTAGTGTGCCGCTGAACCATATGGATAGCTATGTTCGTGAGTTAAAGATAGCGCTGAGCGATCAATGGCCCGATAACAAGTGTATGGTTTTTGGCCATTTGGGCGACGGTAATTTGCACATTGTGGTCGGAGTTGGGGATAAATCCGCAAAATCGCAGGTGGAAGCGATTGTCTATGCAGGTCTGCCAAGTCGCGGTGGATCTGTCAGTGCAGAGCACGGCATCGGCATTCAGAAAAGGGCTTATCTCGCGATGTCCCGGTCCCCTGAGGAGCTTCTTACAATGAAGACCATCAAGCGGGCATTAGATCCTAACAATATCTTAAACCCCGGCAAGATATTTATCTGAGCTGATGGGTTTGTCTGGCGTTGCCTGCTGATGGCTTCAGAGGGTTGCTGAGCATTTTTTTTCCGTCTTAGCGCTGGGCCTTGCCGATTAAGCCAGCTGGCGCGTCATGGATTGTCTCGGGGTCATGAGCGGCCTCACGCATCGTTCAACCTGTGACCGTGTTTGGTACGGAGATTTACATCGTAGCCATGCCCGGGCGCAGATCCACCACCGCGGCATCAGAGATATCGTGCGCTCTGATCTTTGGACGGAAGTGGCGATAGCGGTTGTGGGTGCGTTAACACCGAACGGTCACGTTGGGCGCTACCAACTCAGGGGGGGATAAACCGGGGTCTGACTAGGGGATTTGTCTGATTTGAATGGCCTCGATACCTTGCCCGGCTAAGACGTCGCTGATCACGACAACTTTGTCACCCGTCTCGAGGCCTGCTTTGCGTTTGAGAAGATTAAACGCTGCAGTAAGGGTTTTCTCGGGATCTTGGCTGAAGGCGATCCTAAAGGGCGACAAATTTCGATTTAAAATGAGTCGGCGCCGGGTCTGAGAATCATTGGTAAAGGCATAAATTCTTGACGCTTGAGGGTGGCAATTGGTCACGAAGTCCGCCATATAGCCTCGACGAGTAATCACCACAGTGCCCTTCGCAGAAATACTCTCGGCTAATTGTACGGCGTAATGTGCCACCGCTTGTTTTTCGCTTGCTGCTGCGAGCTGCCGCGCAAAGCCAAGGCCCGGGACCCGTTCAGAGGCTTGGGCGATGTCAACGAGCTGTTCAACACAGCGGATAGGATATTTTCCGATGGTTGTCTCGCCAGACAGCATCACAGCATCGACTTCTTCATAGATGGCATTGGCAACATCTGTCACCTCAGCTCGGGTGGGTATGGGATTTTCGATCATCGATTCGAGTAAGTGGGTTGCGACAATGACCCGCTTGCCGGCTTCAGCACACTTTCTGACGATCGTGCGTTGAACATTGGGCAATTCTGCCAGATTGATCTCAACACCGAGATCGCCACGCGCAACCATAATGCCATCGGCCTCAGCAAGAATCTCATCTAAATTGGCAACGCCTGACTGGTCTTCAATCTTACCGATGACTTTAATTTTACCCGCTTTCTTCCCAAGTAGTGTGTTGAGCTCACGGATATCTGCAGCTTCTCTGACAAAAGATAAGGCGATGAAGTCAACCTCTTGGGCAACCCCAAAAGCGATATCAGCGGCATCTTTTCGAGTAATAGCCGGTAGGTT
>JADHNJ010000028.1 GCA_016779565.1 Pseudomonadales bacterium | reverse complement strand
AGGTGATCTACAACAAATGGTCGACCTGCCAGCTTTCGCAAAAAAGCAGCCAATCATCGAGGCTTCAGCCAAAAATGCACAAATTGGCTAGTAAAATCAAAACGACAGGGTATAGTTTGCGCCCATGAGAAAGACCTACATAACAGCTGCTTTCGTGGCTGCTTTGATCGTTGGCTGGATTGGGTCCGGTCTATTGAAAGAAGAAAGCGCGCGCCCTGCTCAGTCGGTAGCTTTGAAGAATCTTGCGCGTCAAGCAAAAAATGAGGACAGACCGCTTTCTGTGGTCCGCATCAGTACCAGCTATGCGAGCGAGCAAGATCGTTCGATTCGGGTGAGAGGTCAAACCAAGGCAGAACGCACCGTGGTGGTTCAATCCCAGATTAGTGGTCTCGTAAAGGCTCGTACCGTCAATCGTGGTGATCAGGTCGTGAAAGGCGATGTCCTCTGTGAAATTTCTATAGAGGATCGAGATGCAAATTTGAAGGAGGCGACTGCAGCTTTGTCGCAAGCCGATCTTGATTATCAGGGGGCTTTGCAGCTCGCGGCCAAGGGTTTGCAATCAGATTCAGCCGTTGCTGCAGCAGAAGCGCGGGTCGCAGCGACTCAGGCTGTGGTTCAGCGCCGGCTGCTTGAAAAGTCGAAGCTACGCATCAAGGCGCCTTTTGCGGGTGTTGTCGAAGATATCCACATGGAAGTTGGCCAATTCGCGACCCCCGGGACTGCCTGCGCCACCTTGGTCGACTTGGACCCTATGCTATTGGTAGGAGAGGTCTCTGAGCAGCAGCTGAGCGGATTGGTCTCTGGCCTACCGGTCACGGCTCAACTATCAGATGGGCAAAATATTGTCGGCCAGGTTCGTTACGTGAGTCAGGTAGCGAATGCTGGCACGCGAACCTATGCGATTGAGGCACTCCTGCCGAATGCCGACGGGCGTATCAATAGCGGCCTCACGGCCTCGATAAATATCGTAACCGGGCGCAGCAAAGCGCACAGAATTTCACCAGCGCTCTTGGTGCTAGATGATGAAGGCCGTACTGGCGTGCGAGCTGTGTCGAAGAATAACATCGTAGAGTTGCACCTCGTTGATCTCTTAACAGAGGGCTCAGATGGCGTCTGGGTAGAAGGGCTTCCTGAGGTCATTGATTTAATCGTCGTTGGCCAGCAGTCGGTTATTGCCGGCGAGAAGGTTGAGGCCAAGCAAGCTGAGCTCGATTTCAGCGAAGCCATAAGTCAAGGCGCAAATCTCCTGTGAACGCTTTTATCGATACGGTTGTAGGCCGACCTCGCACCACGCTTTTGTTATTGTTTATGGTGTTGTTGACTGGCATAGCGAGTCTGCGGTCGATTCCTGTTGAGAGCGACCCGAGTATTGCCGTTCCCTTTTTCCGAATCCAAGTTTTCAATGAAGGCATCTCTGCTGAAGATGGCGAGCGCTTGCTGGTTCTGCCGCTCGAGAATGAACTGCGCTCTGTTGAAGGGGTTGAGGAGTTGCAGTCCTACTCAGGAGAAAATGTATCTACCGTAGTGGTGCAGTTCGACGCTGATCGAGATGTTGATGAAGCGCTAGTTGATGTTCGGGATGCAGTTGATCGAGCGAAAGTTGAATTGCCCAGCTCTACCGAAGAACCTGTCATTCAAGAAATGAGCACCGATGATTTTCCGGTTCTTCAGGTTAATGTAGCCGGCGACGATGTGCCCGAGCGCATGCTCTATTTGGCAGCACTTGATCTGAGAGACCGGATCGAAGCGCTACCTAATGTGCTTAAAGCTGAGATGTCGGGACATCGAGAGGAAGTGCTAGAAGTGACGATTAAGCCAGCAGCGCTAGAGGCTTATCAGATCTCAGGTGAAGCGCTTATTTCAGTGATTGCTAGGAATAATCGATTGGTGCCAGCAGGCAGCTTAGACAATGGCGAGGGCCGATTCGCGCTCAAAGTGCCGAGCGTTATTGAATCGGCGAGCGATTTGTACGATCTGCCCGTGAAAACGACAGCGAATGCGGTCGTCACTTTGAGCGATGTCGCAGAAATTCAAAGACGGTTTAAAGATCGAAGCGGGTTTGTTCGGGTCAATGGTGAAAAGGCCATCAGTATTAACGTTACCAAGCGCGCCCAGGCCAATATTATTGATACGGTGGCAGCCGCTAAAGCCGAAGTTGAGGCATTAAAGCCCTCACTGCCTGGCAAAATCGAAATTATTTACACGATCGATCAGGCCCCTTGGGCGTTACTTCAGGTTAATGAACTGCAGGGCAATATTCTGACCGCATTGGCTTTAGTGATGATTATCGTAGTTGCTGCGATGGGCTTTCGCTCTGGGCTGATTGTGGGATTAGGCATTCCAATGTCTTTGATGTTTGCCGTGACGATCCTTTACGTGATTGGTTTTACCTATAACTTCATGGTGATGTTTGGGATGTTGCTCGCCTTAGGGATGCTGATCGACGGTGCGATCGTTGTGACTGAGTATGCCGATCGACGCATGTTAGAAGGCGAACATCGACGCCAAGCTTACGCCGCCGCCGCAAAGCGCATGTTTTGGCCTGTTGTTGCTTCGATCGCAACAACGCTGGCAGCATTTTTACCGCTTATGTTCTGGCCAGGCATCGTCGGTAAGTTTATGCGCTATCTGCCGGTCACCGTATTTGCTGTATTGTCGGGTAGCTTACTGTATGCGCTAGTTTTTGGTCCCGCCATAGGCGCGCTGATTGGTAGGCCTGGTGCCGATCAAGAGGGCATGTTGCATAATCTTAAGACCATGGAGTCTGGTAATCCGCTGCAAATTAAGGGCTTCACCGGCGGATATGCCCGGGTCCTGTGGTGGTGTAGCCATCACGTTTTTCTCACCCTGTTTGTCACCGTTGGTATTTTGTTCGCCAGCTTTTGGGCATATGGACAATGGGGAAATGGGGTGATTTTCTACTCAAACGCCGAACCACAATTCGCTCGAGTGCTTGTTAAGTCTCCGGGCAATTTATCTGCGTTTGAAGCCAATAGGCTGGTCGGTGAGGTCGAGGACATGCTGCTCGAGGTGAATGGGGTTGCCGAACTCAACACATTCGCCCGATCCAATCCGGGTGGTGACGAGATCGGCACTTTGTTTCTGCAGATGCTCCCAGAGAATGATCGTACCCGGGGGACGGATGCCATTTTCGAGGATGTTCGCCGAGGCGGCCGTCAGATCGCAGGCGTAAATGTTGAAATTGAAGCTATGGAGCAGGGGCCCAGACAGGGCAAACCGATAGAGGTTGAAATCTCTGCATTCAATCGTGAGTTAATCACGCCGGCGCTCAAGCGAGTGCGTGCCCAGATGGAACGAACCGAAGGCCTCGTCGATATAGAGGACTCTCTGGCTAAGCCGGGAATAGAGTGGCGGCTTGCTGTCGATCGCGCCAGAGCCGCAATGTACGGTGCTGACGTCACTCAAGTGGGTGTGGCCGTCCAGCTGATTACAGCCGGCATCAAAATTGGCGAATATCGACCTGACCGTAGCGATGATGCTGTAGATATTCGCATTCGCTACCCTGACCAAGACCGAGGCATTAAAGCCATCGACGCGCTGCGGGTGTCAACCCCGGAGGGTATGGTGCCGATTTCTAACTTTGTTACAACAGAGGCTAAACCCAATGTCGGTACGATTCAGCGCTTTAACGGAACCCCAGTCGATTATGTGCGATCTAACGTTGCTACAGGGGTCTTGGCTGATACCAAAGTTAAGGAATTACAAGCATGGCTGACGACCCAGGCCTTCGATCCCGGTGTGACGGTTACCTTTCGGGGGGCCGATGAAGAGCAACAAGAGTCGCAGGCTTTCACCGCGACAGCCTTCGGTTTGTCGCTGCTGTTGATGTTTGTGTTGTTGGTTACCCAGTTCAACAGCTTCTACCAATCTGTATTGATATTATTCGCGGTGGTGATGTCAACTGCCGGAGTGTTGATCGGGTTATTGGTCACTGGCAATCCCTTCAGCTCACTGCTAACGGGAATAGGGATTGTCGCCCTCGCGGGGATTGTGGTGAACAATAATATCGTACTGATCGACACGTTTAATGAACTCAGGCGGAATCACCCTGCGGCAGACCCTATCATGCTGATTGTCCGAACCGGCACCCAGCGGCTGCGTCCTGTGGTGCTGACCACGCTGACCACCGTATTTGGTCTTTTGCCTCTGGCAATGAACTTTAGTATTGATATGCTCAATCGAACAATTACCTATGGCAGTATGTTGTCGTCACTTTGGGTGCCCTTGTCTCAAGCCATCGTATCAGGGATGGCCTTTGCATCTATTTTGACCCTGATCGCAACCCCAGCAATGCTCGCGTTGCCTTATCGCGTTGAGCATCGCAAGCAACAGCTCAAAACTCTGGCGAAAAATTTGTGGGCAAGGCGTTTAGCTACGGACTGATAGAGCCCCAGCGAGGCAATCGATGAGATTGCTCACGATACCCATACCCGCGTTACCACTCGAAAAAATCTCTGTGAATAAGCCACATTCAAGGCTTTGCAACCCAGCCCTGCGGCTGATGATTCGGCTTAAAAGGCGGTTGTAGGGAGTCAAGGCCTCGTCGCCGTGAATGATGCGCTAAAGCTGCCAGTAACAAAATCGCAAGGCTTTGGACGCTTTTACCGCTGGTCAGGACATTTTGAACAGGGCATCATGAAGCGATCCACTATCGGAGCTCTTTCATGACGACACTTATCTTATTGGCTTTATTACTTGCAGCGGTTCAGATCTGGCTGTTGCCAATGCTGCTGAATTTAAACAATGCTACCTATCTGCTTTCAAATCGGGAAAACCCACCAGAGCCCACGCCGACGCTCGCTCGTGTCCAGCGGGCTGCTACCAATTTTCAAGAAAGTTTGCCGGCATTTTTGGTGTTGGCAGTGCTTGCAGAAATGCAGGGTATTGACCTTACTTTTGTGGCCTCTCTTTGGTTAGCGTTACGTGGGGCTTACGTTGCAACTTATGCATTGGGCATTGTGGGTCTTCGCTCGTTGATCTGGGTTGGGTCCTTTGGTTGTTTGATTTATATGGCCCTCGTGCTAGCGGGTGTTGTTGCAGCTTAATCCATGGGGCAATCGGCAGCGCAGGCATGGCAAATACTTCAGCCAGGGATCTCGCTGTTCTACCTAGATGCAATGCACCCGGGTCTCGGCAATAAGGGCTACAAGCTAAAGCCAATACTGCATGAGGCCAAGGCCCGAGGGGCAAGTTGTGTGGTCAGCCTAGGGGGTGTTTGGTCCAATCATGTACTGGCGCTCGCCCAGCTCGGAAACACGGTTGGTCTGTCAACGGTAGGGTTGATTCGAGGCGACGCCGCAGCCCCTAGAACGGCTATGCTCAATGACGCAGTATCCTTTGGCATGCATCTGGAGTTCATCTCCCGAGGCACCTATCGTAATCGCCATCTTTTAAGTTTCGTTGAGCAAATTGAGCAATCATACCCCGGGAGTTATTTCGTGCCAGAGGGTGGTAGTTCAGCGCTGGGTGTAGCGGGTGCTCGGGAAATCGTTGGTGACGTTGAGCGCCAATTAGGCCGCGTCAATGAGTTGTATTTGCCCGTTGGCACAGGCGGTACTATGGCGGGCATATTATGCGCCTTGAATCACCCTTGCCATGTCGTAGGAGTCTCCGCCTTAAAAAAGATCGAAGCGCAGCAGAGCGACATTGCACGCTGGACACAAGGTCAAGTTCATCCTGGGGTGACCTTCGAGTTGTTGCCCGAGACAAGGTTCGGTGGTTATGGCCGATGTCCGCCAGCGCTGCAAAGACTGATGCAGGAGTTCGAAGCCGCCCACAACGTATTGTTAGATCCTATTTATAACGCGAAATGTCTGGCCTATGCGCTTAGAGCAGCGGAGTCCCATAACAAAAAGGCCAATCGAGTGATCCTTCATACTGGCGGCTTGCAGGGTCGTCGGGGATATCCAAGTTTGGAGGCTAGTTTAAATCTGGCGACCGTTTGACGATAGTGGCCGGTACCCCGGCAACGGTGACGTTCGCTGGGACGTCGTTTAATACCACACTGCCGGCACCAACTTTGGCTGAAGGACCAATTTCAATATTGCCAAGTAGGGTTGCGTTGGCGCCGATAATGACGTTTTTGCGGATTTTGGGGTGCCGGTCACCGGCGACTTTCCCTGTACCGCCGAGCGTTACACCATGAAGAATAGAAACATCATCATCGATAACAGCCGTTTCGCCTACGACCAGACCAGTGGCATGATCAAGCATGATGCCGCAGCCGATTGATGCAGCCGGGTGAATATCTATTCCGAACAAATTACTGGTCTGATTCTGAAAATAAAATGCGAGGGAGTGCCGCTCCTCTTGCCATAGCCAATGCGCAACACGTTGTGATTGCAGGGCATGGAAGCCTTTGTAAAAAAGAAATGGTGTTGAGTAGCTGTTGCAAGCAGGGTCGCGTTCTCGGGTGGCTTTAATGTCAATTTCCGCCGCGTGAATAATGGACGGGTCTTGGGCGTAGGCTTGTTCGATGATCTCTCGAATAGCCATGCTAGACACCACGGGGCTGTCTAGCTTGCTTGCCAAGATAAAACTGAGCGCACCCTCGATGGTATTATGGTTAAGTACTGACGCGTGAAAAAACGTCGACATGATCGGCTCAAAATCCGCGCGCAGTTTAACCTCGTGACGAATTGCTTGCCAAAGCGATCCGGCGGTTTGGAGTTCTGCAACATTACTGCCAGAACTGAACTCGTTAGCATGTCGTCTGCTGATTCTATCACGCATGGTTGAACCCCTCCTGCTAGCGGTATAGTTAGGCCAGCGGCCAACGAATGCAACCTCCCTCAACAGGAAGTTCTAAGAATCAAGTTAGATACAACTAGTAGTTATTAAGCGTTAAGATTGAATTCTGGGGGAATCTTTCATTAAATGCCCGGAGTTCGCGATATCAAAGGTAACGCTGTATGGCATTTAAGCGCGTAGGTATTTTCGCCAGTATTTCTGGGCCGCTAGTGGTTGAATCCATGCGGAGGGTTGTTGCGGTGCTCGAGGCCCGAGGCATCGAGGTGATGCTCGAGCAATCGGAGGCCGCGGCTCAGGCGGTACCAGGAATCGCCCTAACGCCTCGAGAGGTAATTTGTGGCGCGGCGGACCTTGTGATTGCCATCGGCGGAGACGGTAGCATGCTGAGTGCGGCGCGCGATGTTGCGCCCTTTGGCGTCCCCTTGCTGGGCATCAACCGAGGCCGATTAGGCTTCTTGGCGGATGTTGCTCCCGACGCTATCGAGTCACAGTTAAATGCCGTGCTGTCGGGAGATAGCGATACCGAAGCTCACTTTTTGCTCCAGGGCCGGTTCGATGACGGTGAAAACGCCGCAGAAGCGACGGCCTTAAATGAGGTCACGATACATTCGGCAACCATGGCGCGAATGATTGAGTTCGATCTATATATCGACGAAGTTTTTGTTTATACCCAATCATCGGATGGCCTCATTGTCTCTTCACCAACAGGGTCCACGGCCTATGCTTTAAGTGCTGGCGGTCCGATCATGCATCCCTCGTTGAATGCCATCGCGCTGGTACCGATGTTTCCACATTCCCTGAATTCAAGACCTTTAGTCGTGCCAGGGGATTCAGAGTTGAGAATTACCTTAGGCGAGAAATTTGGGGCGGAAGCCAAAGTGAGCTTTGATTCGCAGCTAGAGTTTCGGCTACATCCTGGAGAATCGGTTCGGGTCAAAAAGTTTGCCAAGCCGTTGGCCCTGATTCATCCTGGCGGACAGAATTTCTATGGCGTGTGTCGGTCGAAACTGGGTTGGGCAAATCGCAAAGTGGATGAAACGGCGTCCCCCTAGGTTGATCTTAATTGCCTCTTTGATCTGTGGGTGCTCTAGAGGTTGGCAAGGGGTACGTCCAGGAACTTCTCTAAGGCTGTGGCGTCGATTTGCGAGATAAAAGGGTGGTAGGCGTTTACGGCCTATTAATATCACTCGGTCGATCTACATCTTGTAAAATTCCAGCATCTGAGAGCGCCAAGTCGATGACAGATTCTGGGTGTTCGAGCAGCAGCCTTCTGGCGCCTTGGTCACCTTTAAGTGCCCCAAGGGCCGCAAAATACCGATGATGAAATAATACCGGATGTCCTGGGCGGCGCTCATAGCTTGGGCTAATGATTGGCGCTTCGAGCTCGGATTCAAAAAATGCTAACTGAATCTGTTGGAAACTGCGCGGCTGAATAAAAGGCATATCACCTAGACAGATGGCTGCGCCCTCCCAGTCGCTTATTAGGCTCGCCCCGTGGGCCAAACTGTGCCCCATGCCAAGGGTAGCCTTCGGCGCAAAAACGCAGGTGAGTTTGGTGCATGCTTGAGAAAGAGCACTCGCGAGAACCTCGTCGCCTGGTCTGAGTACGAGTAGAATTTCCTCGAAAGAAGCGCTAAGACTCGAAACAGTCGCTTCTAGTAAAGACTTACCGGAGGGTAGAGCCGCAATACGTTTATCAGCGCCAAACCGCCGGCCCGCGCCGCCTGCGAGCACAAGAGCGCCAATCACGGCCAAGATTTAGGACGCAGCACGAAAATCAGCTTGGACTTTTGCCCCGGCTGAACTTCGCAGTGCCGTCAATTGTGCAAGGATCGCAACGGCAATTTCTGCTGGGGTTTTGCTACCGATAGGCAACCCCACCGGCGCATGCAGGCGGGCAATGGCCGCTTCACTAATATCGAGCTCTCGCAGTCTTGCGCGTCGATTAGCAGAGGTTCTCGTTGATCCCATGGCGCCGATAAAGTAAGCATCAGTATTGAAAGCTTCCATCAGCCCCATATCATCGATTCTCGGGTCATGGGTCAGCGCAATGACGGCAGACAGAGCATCGGCTGCCTCCGCCCGTATCGCATCGTCTGGGTAGCTGGTGATCAGTTGCACACCCTCGATAGGCCATTGCTCCATGAGGTGCGGTCTCGGGTCGCAAACGATGACATGATAGTCTAGGGCTTTGGCCATTTCAGCGAGATACTGAGAGACTTGCCCGCAGCCAATTAAAAACAGCTGATGCCTGGGTCCAAAAGTCTGGGTAAGCGTTTTATCTCCTACTGCCGCTGCATTACTGAACTCGCCTTCAAAATGAAGGTGTTTAAATCGTTCGGTAATTTTAAGCGACATGTCTCCTGAGGCGAGATCTAAGGTGCGCTCTATGCAGCCTCGCTCGTCAATACGGTCGAGGATGCTCTGAATCGAAGCCAGATGGGTTTGGTCAATAAAGGGTTCTATGACGATATGCAATTGACCACCGCAGGGCAAACCAAAGCGTTCAGTCTCGGCTTGGCTAACACCGTAGACTAAAACCTCGGGCCCAGATTTTGCCAGTTGCCCTTGTTGCAGTTTTTCTAATAAATCGTCTTCGATACAACCGCCTGAGAGAGAACCCTTGATGTGACCCAAACTGTTACAGGCGAGCAGAGAACCAATCGGCCTGGGTGATGAACCCCAAGTTTTGACGACGGTACACAGCCAGCTCGGAAGACCCTCAGATATCCACTGAGCTAATTCACGAAGTACTTGTTGATCCGCGTTTTCCATTGCCATCGGGGTTTAAGGTTAGAATAGGATTGAACCGCGAGTGTACATCATTTTTATTCGCATGGGAGATTCGTCGGGCAATGAAAGCGTTCCACCTGGCACTGCAATTACCAGCCAATCTTGACCTTAGCGAGTTTTCTAGGCAGCTAGCGACTGAGGGTATTGCTCATAAAATCACCTTAGAAGGGGTCTACCAGGTGGTGTGGGTGCCCGAAGACAATGACCCGGAAACGGTAATCGCGCACTTTCAAGCTTGGCAAGCCAATGCGGGGAATTCGGACGCTGGGGTCACCGGACCGGTCGGCCGATTCAGGGCTAACGTGAGACAATTCCCTTTGACGATTGGGCTTATTGTGTTGAACGTGCTGATGGTATGGGTAGGCTTAAATGCCGCCTCAGGAAGTTTATCGGGGCTGATCCAGGCATTAACGGCTACCCCTTACTCCATCGTTGGAGGATATCTCATCTTTGAGCCGGTCAGCGAGACCTTTGGTCGCCAAGAATATTGGCGCCTTATCGCACCGGCGTTACTGCATTTCAGTTGGCTTCATCTTGCCTTTAATATGCTTTGGGTTTGGGAGCTCGGACGCCGAGTAGAACATTTACATGGCAGGATGCGTTTTCTGTCTCTGACTTTTGCCACGGCTATCTCGGCTAATCTAGTGCAACTTGGGCTATCGGGACCATCGTTGTTCGGGGGTATGTCTGGGGTTGTTTTTGGCTACTTAGGGTACTGTATGGTTTGGGACTATTTGAACCCCAGGGCTCGGATTGGGCTTGCGCCTGCAGCGTACTGGGTCATGATTGGGTTTCTGCTATTGGGTTTTTCCGGCCTTCTAGACCTTTTGGGGCTTGGCGCTCTCGCCAACGGTGCACATCTGGGCGGGCTTTTGGCAGGCGCAATTGTCGGCCTAGGCGTCATTCAGTGGTCGCGATGGATAGCAACTAAGCCGTGAGTTTGACTTGATAGCCAGTATATTTACGCACATTGATCACGGTGTGATCTAAAATTAGGTACTGGCCTTTGATGCCGACCAAAGTACCCTCTAAAACCGGAAGCTTCTCAAGATTGTGAGACTTCACCTTCTCTGGATACTGCAAAACCGGGTAATCAAACGCTAGGGGTTCGGCAGAATTTGCAACAGCAATCTCGCCAGGCCCAGCGGCTGCGGCTATGGCGTCTATGGCATCAGCGGCGAGACCCAACAAGCGATCTCGTTCAGCCTTTAAGTCAATGGTCTCGCCAGGACCTTTGAGCATGCGCTGCCATTGGGTGCGATCGCTCACGTGGGCCTTGAGCGCCGCCTCGATAAGGCCAGATTGTCGGCGGGTCGAGGCCGTCATAATGACCATGCCTTGGGTCGCGCCTTGATCTAGCCAACGGGTTGGCAGATTTTCAGCCCGGGTAATGCCAACCTTAAGCGCTGTGGAATTGGCCAGGTAGACCCGATGCGGCTGCATACAAAATTGAGCAGCAAAGTCTTCATCCCGGCAAGTTCCCAAATGAAAGTGGCAGCGATCAGGGCTCATGATGCACAAATCACAGGAGGCTAATGATTGAAAGCAGGGGTAGCAGTAACCTTGAGAAAAGCTTTTCTTAGTGACCCTACCGCAATGCTGACAGACAATTTTTTGCTCGAACTCGAGCTTGATGGTTTTTCCTATGAGTGGGTTCATCGGGATCACGTCGTTGCCAAGGTGAAGCGCGTAGGTCACGACGTCACCGGGCTCACAGGTCATTTTCGAGAGTTGTCCTTGCATGGGAGCATGCTAGCAGAAAAGCTAGGTGGATTGACGGATAATCAAAGACTAGGTTTGCTAGCGCTGGAGGTGGTTCGTGCATCAGGTAGAATAGTCAAAAGATTGGGCGTTCGCTAAGACACAGTTACGCTCAGTTTTGACGACGACATTAGATCCATTGAGGGAACTGCAATATGAAAGACGGGCAACCAGCAGCAATCTATCTAAAAGACTACCAAGTGTCAGAATTTTTGATTGATACGACTGTTTTGAAGGTGTCTATCGAGGGAGAACAAACTCGCGTCACGAGTCAGCTCTCTATGCGACGGAATCCAGAATCGAAGCGTCAAGATGGGGCGCTGGTGTTAAATGGTGGACCTCTCTTGCAGACTCAGCGTGTCGAGATTGATGGTCGAGCCTTGCTGAACAACGAATATCAGTTAAATGAAGATAGTCTTACGATTGCCGATCTACCGAATCATTTTGTCATAGAAACTGAAGTCGTCATTAGGCCCGGTGACAATTTGGCGCTGTCTGGCTTGTATCAATCCGGCGATATGCTGTGTACCCAATGCGAAGCTGAGGGGTTTCGCAATATCACCTGGTATCTAGATCGGCCAGATGTGATGTCGACTTTTGAGACCACAATAGAAGCCGATCGACAGCAATATCCGATATTACTATCCAATGGTAATTCGGTGGACCAAAAGACGGAGGGTGACCGACATTCGGTAACTTGGCGTGACCCTTTCAAGAAGCCGGCATATTTGTTTGCGTTAGTCGCCGGTGATCTCGCCCATATCGAAGATGAATTTATCACCCAGTCGGGTCGGCGAGTCACCCTGCAGATATACACCGAAGCCCACAATATCAGGCAGGTCGATTTTGCCATGGCGAGTTTGAAGGCTTCCATGCGTTGGGACGAGACGGTCTATGGCCGCGAATACGATTTAGACATCTTTATGATTGTCGCGGTTGAAAGCTTCAACATGGGCGCGATGGAGAATAAAGGGCTAAATATCTTTAATACATCTTGTGTTTTGGCGCACCCAGATACGACCACCGATGCAGGTTTTCAACGGGTTGAGTCCGTCGTCGCTCATGAGTACTTTCATAATTGGTCAGGGAATCGCGTTACCTGTCGTGATTGGTTTCAGCTCAGTCTAAAAGAAGGCTTTACCGTTTTAAGGGATCAACAGTTTTCAGCGGACAGGTGGTCCCGAGGCGTTTGCCGAGTCGGAGATGTTGCAGTGCTGCGAGCCGCACAATTTCCTGAAGATGCAGGTCCAATGGCGCATCCCATTCGACCACCTTCCTTCATCGAAATTAACAATTTCTATACAGCTACGGTCTATGAGAAGGGCGCAGAAGTGGTGCGAATGATTCACACCCTTTTAGGTCCAGATGAATTTCGTCAGGGCACTGACCTCTATTTTGAACGCCATGATGGGCAGGCTGTAACAACAGATGATTTTGTGCAAGCCATGGAAGATGCAAGCGGTCGTGATCTAGGCCAATTTCGGCGATGGTACGATCAGGCGGGTACGCCGGTTGTTCAGGTTAGGGGTCACTATGATGAGGCTGCTCAGGTTTATCGGTTAACCTTGAGTCAAACGACTCCAGCAACGCCAGGGCAGGCCGAAAAACTGCCACTGCATATGCCGATTAGCATCGGCTTGGTCGGACCAGATGGCAAAGATCTCGCGTTTGCGGGCGCGACGCCAACAGAGTCAGGAGGTTTTAGCCGGGTATTGTCTCTCACAGAGGCCGAGCAGACCTTTGAGCTGCAGGCCGTTAGCCTGAATCCAGTGTTGTCGGTCGGTCGAGGCTTCTCGGCTCCGATAAAATTAGCGGTTGATTACCCATCCCATGAGCTGTCGTTTCTGAGTCAGCATGACAGTGACCCTTTTAATCGCTGGGAAGCCGGCCAGCGATTGGCGGTCGCAGAAATACAGGCGGTTCAGGTGCAACTGGCTCGAGGGGAAGCGGCGCGAGTCGACAGCAACTTAATTGATGCGGTTGGCCATCACTTGGCGGAAGCCTTAGCAGGAAAGTCGGACTCGACTTTTGATGCAGAGATGAGCAGTCTGCTGTTAATGCTGCCAGCGCCACAGTACTTGATAGAGTTGCAAGAAGCGGTAGATGTTCTGCAGCTAATAGCCGCAAGAGACCAGGTCCGAAACGCGTTAGCAAGGGCCCATCAAGGGACTTTTAGAGCCTTGTATGAAGCTTATGATGAGCCTGGACACATCGAGATTAATCGCCGGTCAGTCGGGTGCCGGGCGATCAAAAATGTCGCATTGGCCTATCTCGCAGAGACGTCTGACCCAGACGCGCTGTCATTGGCTGTCAATCAATTTAAACGTCAAGCTAATATGACCGACGTTGCTGCAGCGATGCGGGTTATTGAAAATTCGCGTGCGCCAGAGGCGGATGCCGTACGGCCGCTGATTCTTGAGGAATTTTATGAGCGTTGGGCAGATGAGGCTTTGGTGGTCGATCAGTGGTTTGCAATTCAAGCCGCCAGCACGCGGCCAGGCGCGATAGCGCGAGCCGAAAACTTGATGTTGCATCCTGCGTATTCGATGCAAACGCCTAATCGTATGCGGAGTGTTTTATCGTCGTTCGCAATGGGAAACCCTAGCGGGTTTCATGAGACGGGGGGCGCAGGCTATCGATTGTTGGCAGACAAGGTCATCGAGCTCAACGCCTTTAATCCACAAATGGCCGCAAGGATGCTCGGGCCGCTAACGGGTTGGCGTAAATTTGCGCCTCAGTATGGCGAGCAAATGCAAGCGGCCTTGCGTGACATCTTGGCCTCAGGGGATTTGTCGTCAGATGTGTATGAGGTGGTCACTAAATCTCTGGCCTGATCAATGGCGAAATCGGCGATGACAGAGCTAATGAGCTGCCTAGAAGGAAGGGTTTAAGGAGGCATCCAACCCAGTCTGGCGGGTCCGCTTGTTATTGGGTTTTATGGGCCGAACCGATAATCTTTCAAGGAGCATTTGTAAGGTATTGGGATCCCAATTTGATTGGGCTCCGGCAGGGCGATACTGAGCGGATTCTAGCGCAGCTAAAATGGGTTTGAGCGCAGGCTCAATGGCTGTGAGCTCCGCCAGAGCGTGTGTGTCTGGGTAGTAATGTTGGCGCCAAAATTGAAGTTCTTGCAGAGTTTGTTGAGCATCTTTGCGTTTAAGCGCTTGATTTAATCGTCTCAGGTCGTAGGTCGGGGGCTTGGGACGCGTCCTGGCTGGCCGCTTGGGTCTTTTAGCCCGTAACCAGGCCGCAAATGTCAAAACCCAAGCAACGAATAGCGATGCAACAAGCCACATCAGGGTTTGTAATTGTGATTCCAAAGCGGCGTTGGCAGTTGCGACGTCGATCTCTTGGGCAGGGGGGGCTTGTACTAGTGGCTCGTTATTGATGCGAGATGCTCCGATTGCGAGGTCGAGCTCGTCTAAGGTCGCTATCCGTTGTTGGTCGGATTCAGTGTCCCACCAGTAGATGCTAAGCGGCGGCAAAGACAGCGTGCCCTCAGCGGTTGGTACGATGCCGATGGTTGTCACCGATTCTGCCGTGATGCCTGTTTGGGCAGTTGCGAACTCCTCTATTACGGGTTGGTCGATATAAATGCGCGCGCGATCGTTATCGGGATAGGCCAATTGTGGTAGCAAAGCGCCAGTGATTCCGGTTGCGCGTACCGTGATGACTTGATTAATGGCATCGCCGACAACCAAAGGTGAATCAGGTCTATTGAGCGTCGTCTCGAGCGTCAAAGTCTTAGCTGGGAGCCAAGAGTCTCCCTGAAATGCTCTAGGAACCGGTTTTACCCGGAGCGTATGACCTTCGGAGACCGCATTGATGCGTTCTCGAGCAGAAAACAAGCCACCCCTACCGCGAGTGCCAACAAAAGACTCCGGTGGTAGTTCAAGGGTGCCACTGGCTTGCGGGAATATGGCGTACTGCTTTTCTAGTACATAATATCGACGATTATTGACGATAGTTTCAAAGCGTTTTTCGTTTTCGATGATTTCAACAACGGCATTGTCTAGGATCGGTGGGCCAGGGAAATCGCCGGATATGGAGTCCGCATAGTAGAGTCGTACGGTATAAAGCAGTTGTGCTTGAACGTAAACATCGGTGCGATCAACTAACGTCTCAAAAAATAGAATTTGTCGCATTTGATTCGTTAACGCAGCGGATTGAGGCAAAACCATGACGGTAATCGGGTTGGTCCTTTCTGTTCCGACGGTGATAGCCGGAATAGATAAAGCGCCCTGACGCTTAGGTCTTAGTGTAAATTGATAATCCACATAAGACCGGGCGGTTTGCCGACCATTGATGAGCGATATTGAGGAATTTTGTTGGGACTGTTGATTGACCACAGCAAAATCTTTTTCAAGCGGTCGCCAATCCGGTTCTACGTTGGTTCGGTCGGTGACTCGAATGGTCAGGGTCAAGAGGTCGAATTCACTGATTTGATTGCGGTCGACGGTTGCCGTGACTGCGGCCTCTGCTGAGACATGAGTGAACGCAAACAGCGCAAATAGTAAGCCGATTCGTAAAAGCATTACCAATTCCTCTCAAAATCTTCCCGTGTAATGTCACCTTGCCGAACGCGCTCTTCGAATTGCTGTTCAAATTTTCGTCGCAATAAACCGCCGGGGTCATCAGGGACCCGTTTTAGCCACTGATCAAGGGCTTGTGATTCTTCCTGACTGAGCGCCTCGGACGGGTCGATTTCGTTGGTTTCTTCGCTTTCGTTTTCATCTTCGGTGGTTTCTTCAGCCGATTGCTGCTGTTCTTGTGCAGCGTCGTCTTGGGTCTCCTCATCAGCATTCGCCTGGCTTTGGGACTCGTCCTTCGAGGTTTCTTCATCTTCGCCGTTTTGATTTTGGCCAGATTGGCTTTCATCCGTCTGATCTTGATCGTTACCTTCTTCACCTTCATCAGATTGGGAGGATTGATCTTCTTGGGACTGTTGTTCCAGCAGCTGTTCGACAAGCGCCTTGTTAAAAGCCGCGTCTTCGTCGCTCGGGTTGATTTCAAGAGACTGGGTATAAGCCTCAACGGCGGCAGAGAGATCACCAGCCTTCGCTAACGCGTTGCCACGATTGTAGTGGTCATCGGCGGTATTTTGTCTTGCGAAACCTTTGGCAGCTGCTTCGTAATTTTCGCTGCGGTAATGGGCTGCACTTTGCCAAGATTGATCCTCGAAGCGTGTTGCAGCCTCCGCGGGTTCACCGGCATCCATAAGGGCTTGCCCCTGCTGATCTTTTGTCGCCCAGAGGTCCTGCCAAAGATTTGCCTGGGCGGGTTCTGGGGGGATGAAAATGAATATGGGGAGCATCCAAAGCCAGCCGCGACGAAAGCCTGCGATAACTAGGGGTACCAGCAGCCAAATGAGATAGGGGCCAAATTCCCGCCAGAGATCAAAGTCTCGGTCGACGACTCTGAAGTTTTCCCCAAAGGCTGTGGGCGGCTCTAAAAAGGGGGCCAGATCGTCCTGTAACAAGTCCAGTCTGGATAAGTTGGCTCCGATGGCCTTGGCAAATCTTGTCAGTGCATCAAACTCAACCTTAGGAATAATCAAACTGCCTGAATCGTCTTTTAAGAAGGTTTCTCCCATCGAGACAGGAAGTTTAATAGGGGCTCCTGCATCGGTGCCCGCCACCATAATGGATAAAACATATTGACTACCGAGCGCCCGAGCCGCGGCAAGTGACGCCTCAGGATCACGAATTTCATCTGTGATAATGAGTATCTGGCCGGTTGCAACGCCAGCGTCCTGGAAAAGATTCTTAGCGATGTTGAGGGCAGGCGCTAGGCGAGATCCTGGTGCAGGCATAATTTCAGGGCCTAGGGATGGCAGTAATGCCAGAATGGTTTTGGTATCGTCCGTCAGTGGCGAGACGGCATGCGCATCGCCAGAGAAAACGATGAGGGCTGTCACCCCTTCCGCGCGCGCTTTGAGTATGTCTTGGATCTTGCGCTTAGCATTTACCAATCGATTCGGCGTCTCGTCTCCGGCATACATAGACCAAGTTAGATCGAGAATAATGACCAGAGCATCCTCTCGCTCGACGATAGGCTGTGGGATTTTTTCCCAGGTGGGCCCGGCGAGGGCCACGATGGAGATTATCCAGGTAGCAACTAGTATAGGCAGAGGATTCATCGTCGGCCGCTGACTGGGCTTGACCAAGAGCGCTGGGATTAATTCCGGGTCGATAGCTGATTGCCAAGCAGAGAACTTGGCGAGACGGCGAAATAAAAAGTAGCTAAAAAAAATGGCAGGTATCAATGCTAAAAGCCAAAAGGGACGAACAAAGTGAAACTCCGCGAGAAAACTCATGATGCTACCTCACCGTGAGGTGGCCTAAGCGTTCGAGCGCTTCCTTGCCAAGAAAGCAGTAACCACAAACCTGCTACACATAGGCTGGCAGCCAATGCGATCCCTAAGGGCCAAAAATATAACGATTTTTCGGGTCTATAGGTCTCTTGGTCGACTTCGATGGGCTCCAGCTGATCAAGGGCCTCATAAATGCCCGCCAGCTCTTGTGTCGAACGTGCCCGTTGATAAAGACCGCCAGTTAGATTGGCAATGTCAGTGAGCGTCTGGGTATCGAGCTCCGCTGAGGGGTTGACGGTTCGATCAAAGAGCAAACCTTTGACTTGCATCTGATCGGCGCCAAAGCCAATTGTGTAGATGGTGATGCCCTCTTGAGCCGCTAATTGGGCGGCCTGAATCGGTGTGACTTCTCCAACATTATTGACGCCATCGGTGAGCAGGATCAGAACGCGATTTTCAGCGGGGCGGTCCAATAGACGTTTTACCGCAAGTCCAATGGCGTCGCCAATAGCCGTTTTCCCGCCTGCGATACCAAGAGGGGTCTCGGCCAGCAGGGTATTCACGGTGGATCGATCAAAGGTGAGGGGGGCTTGCAGGTAGGCTTGACTACCAAACAAGATCAAGCCTAGTCGATCGCCTCTTCTGCGTTCAACGAATTCACCAACAACTTTTTTAACAGCGGCGAGCCGGGTGACGGGATCATTGTTCACAACCATATCCTCGGTGCCCATAGAGCCTGATATATCTACGGCAAGCAATAAATCTCTGCCGCTGCTCGGTAAGGAAATGGGTTCGCCGACCCATCTGGGCTGACTACCTGCGACAATGAGCGCGCACCAGGCGAGCGTAATCAACAAACGCCAGATGAACCGACGCCGAATGCCTGCCTCGGTAGTCTGAAGACTGGCCAAGGCCTTAAATTGTGGTGTTCGCAAGGCAGCCTCTTGCTGACGAGCCTCGGGCAGTAGCCAAGCGAGTGCTGGTAAAGGCAGCAGATAAAAGAACCAAGGCCAGGCGAACTCAAGCATGGGGGACTGCCTCAGAGTTTGAGCCAATCGGCCGATGCTGGCGGATCCATCGATCACAAAGATCGAATACGGCATCGACATGATCATTGGTAAGATCAAACCCCTGTCGATAGGGGCCGTCAATGAGAACTTCACCAGCCCCTAAACTAAAAGCTGTCATATCACCGGTTTGATCTAAAAAAGCGGTCCATCGATAGCCGGTCAATTTGGCCACCTGGTCTCGTCCGAAGGCGGTTAAAGCCGTTCGTTTCATCAGTTCCTGTAGCGCCTTAAGTGTTTGCCTAACATCGCCATGAAGCTGCCAATCGGCCTTAATTGCTCGCAGATGACGCTTTGCCTGCCGGCGGTAAGCGGTTTGCCTTAAGCGCTTGATGAGTGCATGTATAGCAAAGGCGAGACCGACAAGCAGCAGGCCCAAAATGATCCACCATCCAATGGCAGGTGGCCAAAATGAAACCTCAGCTGGCAAGTGAATGTCCCGTAGAGCCGCCAAAGGATCTTCGGGCAGAGCCGTAGGTTGAGTCACGATACGCCTCGGCGGTGCATAAGGTTATTGAGATATTCTTCTGGTTCGGCTTGGGCGACAACTTGAGTTAGCCTGCCTCCGGCGCGTGAAAAGATACGGTTGATGAAAAGATTGTGGCGATCGAACCGCGCTGTATGTTCCGCCTGAATGGTTCGGCTTGCCGTGTTGATATCTTGCACATCGACACCATTGGTAATGGCATAGCGTCCGGGGGGTGGTAGCGTTTTATCAAGTGGGTCAAAGATACAAATGCCATGGATCTCATTGGTTTGACCCAACTGCGAGAGTCTTGTTTCTAGTTCGTCGTCTGCGTTCTGAAAGTCACTGATGATAAAGACCAGACATCCATGTCGACTGACACGCTGAGCAGCAGCGATCATTTCAGACATCGGGTAACGTTTGCCGTCTTCCGGTGGTTGGGCTAACTGATGATTGAGTTCGATCGCATCGTGAATGAACCGCAGCAAAGATTTTCGGCTTCGTCGTGGCCTAGTTTCCCGATGCCCCCGATGATTAAAGACAATACCGCCAACGCGGTCGCCTTGGTCCAAGGCCGTCCACCCTAAGGTGGCCGCCAGGCGCGCAGCGGCTACGGATTTGAACCGCACGCGAGAGCCAAAATATAAGCTTTCACTTTGGTCTAATAGGATCAACACGGGTCGTTCGCGTTCCTCTTGAAAGACCTTGGTATGGGTGGACGAAGTGCGGGCAGTGACTTTCCAATCGATTGAGCGAATGTCGTCCCCAGGTTGGTAGATTCTAACTTCGCTAAAATCCATGCCGCGTCCTTGTCGGCGCGATCGTAATTGGCCCGACATGGGATTTGTTGCGGTTTGGTTACGCATAAGGGTCAATCGTTTGGCAACGTGTCGCAGATTGATAAGGTCTGAGAGTTCAGCCTTGGTACCTCGACCGGCTAGATGCATTGCGGCGCTCATAAACTAGCCGCAGGCAATACGGTTTAACAATCGATCGATGGCTTGATCAGCGGTGACACCCGCCGCTTCGGCTTCAAAACTTAATACGAGACGATGCCGGAGTACATCATGGGCAACCGCTTGGACGTCGTCTGGGGACACAAAGTCTTTGCCCTGCAAGTAAGCGTGGCTTCGTGCTGAGATATCGAGCGCGATGCTGCCTCGAGGAGAAGCACCATAGTCGAGCCATTCGTCCAGTTCTGGGTCGATCGCAAGTGGCCGTCGCGAGGCCATAACAAGTGCAATGATGTAATCCTCAACAACGGGTTCCATGTGTAGGTCGAGCACCTCTTGCCGCGCAGCGAAAATAGTTTGCTGGCTGATCGTGCTAGTTGGCGCAGTTGCCGCTTGGCGTTTATTCCTCTGTTCCTGGCGGACCAGGTTCAAGATGGTGTGTTCCGAATCGGCATCAGGGTAATCAACCAGTACATGCATTAAAAATCGGTCTAGCTGAGCTTCGGGCAAGGGGTAAGTGCCCTCTTGCTCGATAGGATTTTGAGTTGCCATGACCAAAAACAAATCCGGCAGTGCCATGGTGTTGTTGCCGTTACTGATTTGCCTCTCACCCATAGCCTCAAGCAGTGCCGATTGCACTTTCGCAGGTGCTCGGTTGATTTCGTCTGCAAGCACCAGATTGCTGAAAATGGGGCCCTCCTGGAAGACGAATGAGCCCTCTTGAGCGCGGTAAATTTCTGTGCCCGTGACGTCTGACGGCAGTAAATCTGGCGTGAACTGAATTCTCTGGAATTGGCCCTCCACGGCATCGGCAAGCGTTTTTATCGCTTTGGTCTTTGCCAGCCCCGGGGCCCCCTCGACGAGTAGATGACCGTCAGAGAGCATGGCCATCAATAAACGATCCACTAAATGCTGCTGGCCTACTATGCGGTCAGACAGATGGGTCCGAAGGGTTTCGATTTGAGGAAGATGATTCATAACCAATTTTTCGCAGTTAAAAGCTAAGTGTAGGAGCGCTAGGTTACCCTAAACGTCTTCTATAGACCGCATCTGAATCGAAATGTTCCAATTTCAGTGACTGGACGAGATCAAGGTGAGGGCAAGCGTGTAAAAATTCAACCACCTTGCTCTAGGGTGTAACAGAGGGCTAATAATTCTGACCTGCGGCGACTGTGCCCTTGGCAGGCATTGGCTTACAAGGTAGACTTTTTGGGTTGGAGACGGCTTCTTAAGCAGGCGCTAGCATCAGGCCCATTGTTAAGCTTTCGCCTCCGAAAGTCATGGACGGCGACCCATAACCAGTCCGCGCAAGCGGGCTGATAAGCAACGTTGATCAATCAGAAGATAAGCCTGTAACAACATCATCTCTGATACAGGCATCTCTGATGTCACTCCAATTGCAAACAAGGAAGCGCAATGAATCCAAATCTTATGAAACTGTCTCTGCTCCTGCTGTTTTTCCCCTCGTTCGCTTTTGCCAGCGACGGCTTAAATGGCGCCAACACCGCTTGGATCCTGACGGCAACGGCACTGGTGTTGTTGATGACTTTGCCAGGGCTGTCGCTGTTTTATGGCGGCTTAGTACGAGTAAAAAATATCTTATCTGTATTGATGCAGTGTTTTGCGATCACCTGCGTCGCATCGCTGATCTGGTTGGTAGCAGGGTACTCATTGGCTTTTACCGAAGGTAACGCGTTCATTGGCGGGTTTAGCAATGTCTTGCTGGGCGCTGTCGGCGAAGAAAGTTTGTCAGGGGATATCCCAGAATCTGTATTTGTGATGTTTCAGATGACCTTTGCGATTATCACCCCGGCATTGATTGTCGGTGGCTTCGCAGAACGAATGCGATTTTCATCTATGCTGGTATTCTCGGCGATATGGCTTCTAGCGGTGTATGTCCCGATCACCCATTGGGTCTGGGGTGGCGGTTGGCTAGGACAAATGGGATTGCTTGATTTTGCTGGGGGTACGGTCGTTCATATTACCGCTGGCGTCGCTGCTGTGGTTGCAGCGATAGTCATGGGCCCTCGGCAGGGATTTCCAAATCAACCGATGCCACCGCACAATATGACCATGACCATTACCGGTGCTGGATTGCTCTGGGTTGGTTGGTTTGGCTTTAATGCCGGCAGTGCGCTTGCTGCCAATGGTGATGCTGGCATGGCGATGTTGGTTACCCATATCTCAGCCGCCGCAGGGGCGCTGACTTGGATGGCCTGCGAGTGGATTAAGTTCGGTCGTCCGAGCGCCTTGGGTGCGGTAACAGGGATGGTTGCCGGACTCGGTACGATAACACCGGCTTCGGGCTTTGTGGGTCCTGGAGGTGCCTTAATTATCGGTATCTTGGCGGGCTTTGTGTGCTACAACGCTACCGTTTTCTTGAAGCAGCGATTAAAAATTGATGATTCTCTTGATGTCTTTCCAGTGCACGGCGTTGGGGGCGCGCTAGGGACGATTCTGGTGGCTATTTTTGCAAGCGCTGGCCTTGGGGTCTTTAGTGGGCAAGGCTTGGCTGATGGCATGACGATCGCCAGTCAGCTGCAAGTGCAGGTCATTGGTGTGCTGGCAAGTGCCGCTTACACTGCAATCGCGACCTTCGTGATTCTCAAGTTAGTGGATATGATGCTCGGCTTAAGGGTCTCTGCTGATGATGAAACTGAGGGCCTTGATTTGAATCAGCACAATGAGAGGGGTTACGATTTGTAGGGTTTGCCTGTGTTAAAACCGAGGTGTCTCCTAGCGGGACCCTCGGTGGTAGGCTTGCTCAATAAGCGTGATGAGAAGCTCATCGAAGGCAAGACCTAGCCCTTCGGCGCCCTCGGGATAAAGGCTCGTTGGAGTCATACCAGGAAGGGTATTGACCTCCAAGACCACAAACTCACCGTTATCGTCGACAATAAAATCCGTTCGAGAAAGATCGCGACATCCCAGCACTTGGTGGGCTGAAATCGCGGCGTTTTGTAGCGCTTGGGTTAGATCATTTGGTAGCGCTGCAGGCATCAGGTGCGTAGAGGCACCAGGCGTATATCGGTGCTCATAATCATACCAAGCGTCAGAGGGCGTCACGATCTCGATGACAGGAAACGCCTCGATTTGGTCGCCACGCTCCAATACGCCTACCGTCATTTCTCGGCCCTGAATTTGCGCCTCAACCAAAAGTCGCTCGTTATGCAGAAAAGCCTCAGAGACTGCATCAGCAAGGGAATCGGCGCCTTGGATGCGAGTAACGCCAAGCGCGCTACCCAGATGTACAGGCTTAACCACGAGCGACGAGCCCAGTTTACTGATACATTCCGAGAGCTGTGCATTGGTAAACCGATGTCGATGCAATATGTATTGACCGGCCAATGGGAGGCCAATCGTCGCAAACAGGCCCTTGGCGGCAATTTTATCCATCGCAATGGCGCTGGCGTGGACGTCAGATCCCACAAAAGGCAGTTCCATCATTTCAAACAGTCCTTGGACCGTGCCATCTTCACCCGGTGGACCATGCAGTACTGGAAATATGACATCGGGCGCTGAGGCTTGCAGGTTATTCACGAGATTTTTATCGAGTTCGAAATGGTCTAGCCTCGGGTAGTGCGTTGCGAGATTTGCGACCACCCCCTCGGCACTTCTTCGCGAGACCGAAGCTTCCGGTGAAGTGCCGCCACTGACAATGGCAACCTTGAGTTTGCTGTTGGGTTTCAGGGCCATCCTGCACCTTCCACGTCAACGTCTACATACAATACTTTGCCAGCTTTAGCGGCTGCGCAGTTCGCTGGATCACCATCTGGTGCTGTTAGAATAAAAAGACGACGGCCATCATCACCGCCCAACATACAAGCAAAAGCTTGATCTTCGACGGTGATTCGATCGGTAACTTGACCACCCTCGATGACCCTCAAACATTCGTGGCTGGTTGGAGAGGCGACCCAGATGCCACCGGCGGCATCGAGACAAATGCCATCAGGTACTGCACCCTCAAGGGAAGCCCAGATTCGTCGGTTTTCCAACGTGCCCTGAGGGGATAAATCAAAAGCGGTTAACGCGGCGCCGAATGTCTCGGCAACAATTAATGTCTTACCATCAGGCGTGATAACAGATCCATTAGGAAACAGAAGGTCTGTTGCAGCAATGGTTGGGTGACCGGCTGCATCAACCCGAATCAGTTCTGTCGGGATGGGCTCGGCGCCGCCCTGTAAGTCAAAGCCGAAGTTCCCCACCCAGGCTTGGCCCTCTGCGTCTACCACCATGTCATTGCAGTGATATCGAGCCAGCTCTGACAAATCCGACCAGAGCGTCAAACCATCAGGATTTTGAACCAATATTCGTTTGTCGATCATGGATACAATTAACAGTCTGCCGTCAGGTAGCCAACCGAGTCCCGATGGACGGTTGGGTACCTCCGCCATCGTGGTTTTATGACCTTGTGCATCGATCCGATAGACCACATGCGCATGCATATCAGACAGCCAAAGCGCGCCTTCGTGCCACCTTGGCCCCTCACCAAAACACAGACCGTCTGTTAGGAGTTCGGTTTTCATACGTGTTAATCCTCAGCCTGGTGATTGAGCCTAACATTTTTACAGTCTAGGCCGAAAATCCGGGGCTCGCTTGTCGTTGGGTGAGATCCTGGTTCACAAATTGAGTCTACCTGCATTGATCACGAGCTGCTTTTGGATACTAGTTCAATGAGAGATAGACCTTGAGCTGTCCATAATCAAAGGGCCAGCCTAAATCGTCAGGGACGTCCAAACGTTTTACAACGGGAATACGAACACCATATTGCTCAATGAGTTTTTCGTCAGTGGCGATATCCACGATGGTGATGTCGAGCTGCACATGACTCGCCAATTCGTTGAGCAGTACTTCGGCCTGTTCGCAGAGATGGCAGCCAGCGGTGGTATAAAAATACAGCACTATCATAGGCGAAAGAATTTCTTTGCTGTGGCGGTCGTTTCTGCGGCGAGTTGTGATGCGGATTGACCTCGCAAAGCAGATGTAAAGCGGCAGACTTCCACCAAGTGGCTAGGTTCGCACCTCCGGTCTTTGGGCTTCGGTTTAAGTGTCCTAGGCAGCAGGTATGGCGCATCAGTTTCAATCATGAGTCGATTTGCCGGAATGCTGGGCACCAAGTCATGTAAATGTTTACCTCGGCGCTCGTCACAAATCCACCCTGTGATGCCGATGTGGCAGTCAAGTGCGAGGTATGATTCGAGGCTTGCCTCGCTGCCGGTGAAGCAGTGGACGACAACCTCCGTTAATTGACTGCGATAACGCTTCAAAATGCCAATAAAATCCGACGCAGCATCACGTTCGTGTAAGAAGACAGGTTTACCGATATCCACGGCCAATTGCAGCTGCGATTCAAAAGCGTGTAGTTGAATATCGCGCGGGGTGAAGTCTCGGAAGTAGTCGAGGCCCATTTCACCCAACGCGACAACCTTAGGATCGAGTGCCAGTTGAGCTAATCGGTCGAGCGCAGCAGGGGTAACGGTTTCGGCATGATGCGGATGGATGCCGGCAGTAGCCCAAAGGTTTTGATCATTTTTGGCAAGCGCGATTGCTGCTTCTGCGCTTGTCAGGCTAGCCCCAGTAATGACAAGGGTGGACACCTTAGCCGCTCGAGCGCGCTCTAGCACCAGTGGTAGATCGCTTTGAAACGAGTCGTGCGTCAAATTAGCGCCGATATCGATTAATTCCATGATAAGCCTAGCGCTTGAGCTTGGCGATTTGAGTCAGCGAAGAAGCTTGCTTTGGGCGCTCCGAACTGCTCGATTTCGTAGGGATATAATAGCGGCTCGGCAAGACCAGACCTTTGGCTGTAGATTGCACTGTATAGCAGCACTGCTTTGACATAGGCACGTGTTTCCCGAAAAGGAATACTCTCAATCCAAGCGTCGACGGGCAGTTTATTTTTTTGCCAGGCTCGGGCCCGAGAAGGTCCTGCGTTGTAGGCCGCGAGCGCTAATACGCGGTTACCGTCGAATTCCTGCAGAAGTTGTCCAAGATAGGCGGTGCCTAGCCGAATATTAAACTCGGGCTCGGTTAAACGCTCTGGTGAGGGGGGGTCAAGTCCGAGTTTGCCTGCGACGATCTCAGCGGTTTTTGGCATGATTTGCATAAGTCCCAGGGCACCGACAGGAGATCGCGCTTCGGTCCAAAATGCGCTTTCCCGTCGAGCAACCCCTATGGCTAGATGTTCAGGCACACCATAGGTTAATGCGGCATGGTTAAATAGCTCGGCAAATGCAGTGGGAAATCGCTCGTTAACTTCATCCCAGCTTTCTGCCGCTGCATGGGCCTGAATGGCCATGTCGTGCCAATGCCAACGGGCCGCAAGGGCTGAGGCAATACGCAGTTCCGTGTGATTAAACTGTGAAACCAGATTAAGCCATTCTCGTCGTGCATCGGTCAGGGCCCCAAGCGCTCTGAGTTCATAGGTTCGCTGCACCGCTGGGGCCGCTGCCAGATCAAGGATTTGAGTCGGGGTAATTTGAGTGCTTTTGTCGACTAGGTTGCCAGGTTGCTGGAGCCATTGGGCCGATAGATAGCCATAGAAATCGCGATGTTCTGCCAGCGCCTTAAAGAGCTGGGCTGCATCTCCAACGTCTTGAGCACTGGCGGTCAGTGCTCGGGCACGCCAATATTGCCACTTCAGGCTGACCTTGCGGGGATCAATTCGGTCGAGCCAAGGCGATAAGCCCGCTATTTCGTTAGCTTTGATCTGTTGACCCAGCGCTGCCTCAACGAGGTCAGGGTGGTTTAACAACCGGGCAGGTAGGGCAAGGTCAGCAAGCTCGAAATCTGTCTTACGAAGACCCTTAACCGCCGCACTAATGAGGTACTGATCGCCCGATTCCTGGCCAAGCTGTTTGCTTTTAATTAACCGACGGATAACGTTTGCTGCGTTGATCGGATCTTGGTTAACAAGCCGGGACAGCGCCATGTCTGCCAGTTTTTGGTGGCTTGGATCGTTAAAATTAATGGTGTCAAAGTGCTCGGCGCTGCTTGATCTTTTAATGAGCTTTTTGAATCGTGCGGCCAATTTTTGCTGCGGCTCACTGAGATAGCGCTCCAGATATTGCGCTAATCGCGATTCGCCCGCGAGCATCGCTAACTCGTATCGCTGCCAAGCTAGACTGGGCGTTAAACCGCCGTTTTTTCGCCATGCGCGAAAGGGCTTGTCGCAGAGTTTAGGTTGGGATGCGCCCGTCAGCCACAGCGCCTCTGTCGCCGCCATGGCAGCAGGTTGATCGTCGGTTTGCCAGAGGGCGTAAGCGTGGTAACACAAATTGTCTGGGTCAGTCTCATCGGTATTGAAAAAGCGCAAAAAACTCGTCGGTCGATTCTGCTCCCGGCGATAGTCGGTGAAAGCGCCCCGGAGCCTGCTGCTAATAGGGTATTCGGGATGATCGGCTATGAATGCCATTACCACCTCGTCCTTTGAGTGCGGACGTGCGAGTAGTGCTTCAAAGGTGATGTAGGCGGTTAGCGGATAATCTCCAAGAGCCTCAATCATCGTATTGACCCGAGAGAGTTTTCCCGATCGGGCTTCGTGTCTGGCGGCTAAAAATATTTGGCGCTGTTTGAACCGCTTAATCTCGAGCCCCAGCTGTGCGTTCGCCTGACTGTTCGAGGGGGCAAGGCCTTGAGACTCGATGCCAATCGCGCACACAAGGAGGGGGATCAGCAAGTAAGCCGGGCGCCATAATGCTTTTGAAGTTGGCAACACAGAATCGAGCTATTCGCCAACTCTAACAGCCAGTACGTCGCAAGGAGAACCTTGTAGCACGCCGTTTGCAGTGGAACCTAATAGGAGCGCTAGCCCGTGTCTGCCGTGACTGCCAACAACGATCAAATCTGCTTGAATTTCTTCGGCGAGACTATGGATTTCTGTCTCAGGGCGGCCGTAGACTAAATGCCGATTTTCCTCGGGGATGTCTAGGTCTTCGGCAAATTCATTGAGTTGCAGCTTCGCAGTTTCTTGTAGTTGCTCCTGAATGGTCGATAGATCCATCGGAACGTCACCGCCATAAGCAAGACTCAAAGGTTCTATGACATGCGTACAACTTAAGGTTGCAGAAAATTTTGTCCTCAGGGCGCAGGCTTTGCTAGCGACGCTCCTAGCATCCTCTGTGAGATCCACTGCAATCAAAATGTGGTTAAATGCGGCATCCATAGCGATCACTCGTCCGATACTTAAGGCAAAGTTAACTCGGAATTCTTCTCCATACAATAGATGTTATTTGTTGCTTAAAGCGTTGCCCTCAAGAGGCTCAAATGAGATGACTTACTTATTCATAGGATTGGTTCTAATGATGATTATTGGGCCGATCATCGCGATACTGCCGAGCCGTTCACAGAAACAGATTATGCAGCTTCGTCAATCGATGATGAATCGAGGTGTTTCGGTGCAATTGACAGAGATTGACGATCCTAATCCTAATCAATCGAAATATCAGACCAGTGCGGGTCGTCAATTGCCGGCGAAGATGAAGGTGGCTGCCTACAAAAAGGCACTGCTTGGCGCGACCCAAGCAAAACACTCATCCCCCTGGCATGTCACGCGGCAAGCGCCCATCGCGAGTGAGGTTGTTTTTGTATCGGACAAGGATATTCCATTGCCTGATGAGGCTAGGAATCTGCTTGAAACGCATGGGCGAAATTTGCCCTTAACGACTCATGCGATTGCCTGGGATGGACGAACCTTGGTGGTTTATTGGATCGAGCAAGGCGACTTAGAGCAGGGTGAAAAGGTCTTTACGTTTTTAATTGAAGGCCTACAATGCTTGGCTCATTGACACCGCCAAAATCGCTTAGGTTATCGCGAAAGCTTGACAAGGGTATCGCGAAGCGGGTCTAGTAAAAAGGGCTGTCTCCAAACTCAGATGCTCGCTGCAGGGCTGAGGGCACCGACTTTTTGCGGGGTTTGAGGCTCGCTACAACGGGGCAACCTGTGTCGAGGGGCTTATTCAACGATCGTCGATCAAGCAATCTCCGGGAAGCGCAAGCCCGTAGCATTGGGGGACAAATTGCGAAACCAGCCCGCCAAGCAGCTTGGCGCAGGCAGAATTAACAAACGGTGGTGATACAGAGCGCGTGCAGATGTCACGCGGGGATGACGCCTAACACAAAAGCGAGACGTCAATTGTGGTTGTCGTGCTCATAGGGAAAAGCGATAGAGATTATGGGTAAAGCACTGGTCATTGTTGAGTCGCCTGCTAAGGCAAAAACAATCAACAAGTATTTAGGTAGTGATTTCATTGTGAAGTCCAGTGTCGGCCACATTCGTGACCTGCCCGTCAGCGGTCAAGGAACTACCGTGGACCCTAAAGCGAGAGCTGCCGAAGCAGCTAAAACACGCAAGTTATCTCCGGAAAAGAAAGCCGCTCACAAGAAGGCGAAAGCGAGAGCGCAGTTAATCAAACGGATGGGGGTTGATCCAGAGAATAACTGGCGAGCCAATTACCAAATTTTACCGGGTAAAGAGAAGGTCGTCGCTGAGCTCAAGAAACTCTCTAAATCAGCTGATGAAATTTACTTGGCCACCGACATGGATCGAGAGGGTGAGGCGATTGCCTGGCATCTTAAGGAAGCAATTGGTGGAAACCCAGATCGGTACAAACGAGTGGTCTTCAACGAGATTACAGAAAAAGCGATTCAAGCCGCCTTTGAGGAGCCTGGAGACATTGATCTAGATAGGGTTCACGCGCAACAGGCGCGGCGATTTCTGGATCGGGTGGTGGGTTACATGGTGAGCCCACTGTTATGGGCAAAAATCGCAAGAGGTCTTTCGGCTGGTCGAGTGCAATCGGTTGCCGTTAAGCTTTTGGTTGAGCGTGAGCGTGAGATACGCGCCTTTATTCCCGAAGAATATTGGGAGTTGTTTGCAGATCTTAGCAACCCAGAGGGCGCAGCGACCTTTCAAGTCGTGAAGCAACAAGGCAAGGCGTTCAAGCCAGTCAGTCGAGCCGATATCGATGTGGCCATGGCCACGATGAATGCGGGCAACTTTGAAGTGGTCGCTAGGGAAGATAAGCCGACACAGACTCGACCCAATGCGCCCTTCATTACATCGACGCTGCAACAGGCGGCCAGTACTCGCTTAGGCTTTGGTGTTAAAAAGACAATGATGATGGCGCAACGGTTGTATGAGGCAGGGTACATCACCTACATGCGGACTGATTCAACCAATTTGAGCGAAACGGCAATTGCCAATTGTCGAGACTTGATTGTTAAAGACTTTGGTCCGAAGTACTTGCCAGCAAGCCCAAGAAGCTACGCGAACAAAGAGAGCGCTCAAGAGGCCCACGAAGCCATTCGACCCTCTGATGCGAGTGTTAAGGCCACCCAACTGAGTGGAATGGAGCGAGATGCGGAGCGATTGTACGAGCTCATTTGGCGGCAATTTGTCGCCTGTCAGATGCCTAACGCCGATTACACATCGACCGCGGTTACCGTGGCGAGAGGGGACTTGGAGCTTCGAGTGCGGGGTCGAATTTTGCGATTTGATGGATACACGAAAGTGCAGCCACCTGCTGGCAAAAAAGACGAGGAGCAGGCCCTGCCGGAATTTAAGATTGGTCAGGCCCTAGATTTGAAAGGTACGGACCCAGTGCAACATTTCACGAAACCACCCGCTCGCTTTGGAGAGGCTTCATTGGTTCGGGAGCTTGAAAAGCGGGGTATTGGCAGGCCTTCAACTTATGCCTCGATCATAACCACGATCCAAGATCGAGGGTATGTGTCGTTGAAGAATAAACGTTTTTATGCGGAGAAGATCGGAGAGTTGGTGACGGATCGACTAAATGAGAATTTTACTAACTTACTCGATTTTGGTTTCACTGCTAGCCTAGAGGATGCTTTGGATCAAGTTTCAAGCGGCGATAAGGACTGGAAGAAAACCCTAGACAGTTTCTATCAGGACTTCTCAGAGAAACTCGACAAAGCGGCGGATCCAGAAGCGGGGATGCGAGCTAACAAGCCTTCAATGATAGAAAAGCCCTGCCCTCAGTGTGGTCGCCCAATGAATGTCCGAACCGCGAGCACAGGGGTGTTCTTAGGATGTTCGGGCTATGATTTGCCACCTAAAGAACGGTGTAAACATACGATCAACTTGATTCCTGGCGATGAAGTAGTCAGTGCCTCCGGAGACGATGAGGAAGAGTCTAGAATCTTGTTAAAGAAAAGGCGCTGTGATGTATGTCAGACCGCGATGACGGAATATTTGATTGATGAGTCAACGAAATTGCACCTGTGCGGTAACAATCCAGACTGCCAAGTCTCTGCCTTTGAAGCGGGTGCTTTCAAGATTAAAGGCTATGAGGGACCGACCCTTACGTGTGAAAAACCTGAATGCGGCGCTGAAATGCAGCTAAAAACTGGCCGATTTGGTAAGTATTTTGGTTGTACTGGCGTAGATTGTAAGAATACTCGAAAGCTGCTGAGAAATGGCGAGGCTGCGCCCCCAAAAATGGATCCGGTGCCAATGCCTGAACTCGCCTGTGAAAAGGTAGAGGATTTTTATCTTTTACGGGATGGGGCTGCAGGGTTGTTTTTAGCGGCGAGTCAGTTCCCCAAGAATCGAGAAACCCGAGCGCCCTATCTTGATGAATTGGTGCCGCACCAGAATGAAATTGACCCGAAGTATCAGTTTCTCATGCGTGCGCCCTTGATGGATGATCAAGGCAGGCGCTCATTGGTTAAGTTTGGTAGACAGACGAAAGCGCATTATGTAGCGACCGAAGTTGAAAAGGGTAAAGCCTCAGGCTGGAGAGCGGATTATGATGAGGTTAAAGGTTTGTGGGTAGAGAGCCAAACCAAACCTCCAGCGAAAAAAGCAGCGGCCAAGAAGCGAAAAGCACCAGCAAAAAAGAAGGCTACCGCCAAAAAGGCGAAGGCAGCGAGCTGATGAGTTGCCTGCAATTGCAAGGTTAAGAAGACAATAAAAAAGAAAGAAGAAAAGAAAAACAGGTCAAAAAAAAGGAAAAAGAAAAGCAGAGCAAAAGAAAAGATGCCCCTAGAAGCGCGAATGCTGCGCGCGCTTGGGTTGCTTAGACCGAGCTATTGGCCAATTGGGATAGCCCACAGAGTGTAGGCCATCGCTTCCCGCCATTAGCGATTAAATCAGTGGCGAATAACGCCCACCGCAAGGCCTTCAATAGCGAATTCGCTGTCCCTGAGATCAACCTCGATCGGCGCGAAGTCATCATTTTCAGCGATGAGCGTGATCTCATGTGATTGAGTGCCTTTCTGAAAGCGCTTTACGGTAACTTCTTCACCGATTCGAGCGACCACGATGTCCCCTGGGGTTGCTTGTTGGGTGCTGTGAACCGCGAGTAGGTCGCCATCCATGATGCCTACATTGATCATACTGTCGCCTTTGACGATGAGCATATAATCTGCCGCTGGTTTAAAGAAGGTAGGTGGAATTTCACAATGATCCTCTATGTGTTCGGCGGCCAGAATCGGGTTACCCGCTGCCACTCTACCGATCACAGGGATGCCCAGAGACTCCGGCAGTTTGATTCCCCGAGAAGTGCCTGGGATCATTTCGATGGCGCCTTTACGGGCTAGTGCTTTAAGATGCTCCTCCGCTGCATTGGCACTTTTAAAGCCTAGTTTTTGAGCAATATCCGCACGTGTGGGTGGATAGCCGGTATCTTCAATGTGCGATTTTACAAAGTCTAATACTTCGGTCTGGCGTTGAGTTAGTTTAATCATATCGATACTCGGAGGTTGTGGGGTCTTTAACTGTTCAGCCGACCAGTCTTGGGCTAAACCACGAAGGTGTTTATATATACAGGGTGTAATTATATACAGTATCACAGCGGGTGCAACCGTTATTCTTGATCTGACCCCAACGTTGATTTCTGACGCATCGGGGCTATAGTGTGCTGGTCTGTTAGGGGCAACGAGGTGGCGATGTCACGTAAATTAAATATTGCGTCTTTGAAAGGAAGGCTTATGTCAAAGTGCAGCAGAATCGTCCGGGTTTTAGGGCTACTGTGCGTCTCCTATTTTTCGATCAGTCTTCATGCTGCAGATGAAAAACAAACCCTTTGGGTGGTGGGCAGTTTTGGCGACCAGACTGGTGCAGAACGGACTGCAAGGCAGGTGAGTGATTTAATCGCCTCGGATGTTTTGATCCAGACAGTAGCGATGAGAAACCAGACGCGCTACCGGGTACTTGTGGCGCCAGGCACCTCAGATGGTGATCGATTGCGCACCGAGAGTTTGTTGCGTAGTGATGCCTTCGATGATTTTTGGAAGGTAACCGTAGATACCCAAGGCGCAAATTTACAGAAAATTAAGACCTCAGGCAGTCAATACCAACGGGCAAGTGAATCAGACTCTGAGGTCAAGGGAGCAGTATTACGGCCTTTGATGCGCGGCGCGGCGAGTGCCACGAGCGAAGCCAGTATGTCGACAGTCAAGATAGAAGAAGCAGAGGTAAAACCCGCTGGATCAAGGCAGCAAAAGTTACTTGATAGACCTGGGTCAAATTACCATCCCATCCGATTGAGGGACCAATGAAGCTGGGCGTTTTCAAGACAGCCAGATGGCAGCAGTCTGCCAGGGGGCTCTCAGACTTAAGATGAATACCTTACAATCATTTTTAACCTTTTTTGGCGCTTGGATCTCAGACCCGTTGGTGATTAATGTCTTTGGCATTGTGCTGGCTACGGCCGTCGTTAGTTACCTTGCTCGGCGATTGTTAGCGGGTTTAGCGGATCGTTTAAAGACGACTGAAAGCCCTTGGGACGACGCCTTATT